>CAZYYM010000046.1:0-23856 GCA_964651385.1 uncultured Gammaproteobacteria bacterium
CACCGAGTAATAAGCCAATCGAGCTTGAAGTGATTACCTTGCTTGGTGACCAGGCCAAAGCTCTGCCAGAATTTGAGCTGATTGACCACAATAAACAAATTCTTACTAATACCCGCTTGAGCGGGAAATGGAATCTGATGTTTTTCGGTTATACCAGCTGCCCTGATATCTGTCCAACGACCCTCAATGATATGAACCACGTGGTCAATGCGATCAAAGACCCCGAGGTGCTTGATGCGCTTAAAGTGTATTTCGTGTCGGTCGATCCACAACGAGATACAACCGAATTGCTGGCATCTTACCTGTCCTTCTTCAACCCCGAATTCACGGGTGCCACTGCGAATACCGAAAAGCTCGAGGTGCTGACTTCGGCGTTAGGTGTGTCGTATAAAATTCTGAAAAAATCGGAAGACGACGTCAACTATCCCGTCTCCCACAGCGGTTTTGTGGTGTTAATTGACCCGCAGGTTCGGTATACGGGATTATATTTCAGCGAGCCCGGCAACGTGCAGGCGGTGGCGCGTGACTTAATCCGTCTTGTTAATCAAGCGCATCAGGAATAAGAAGTTGCATGGCATCGGTTCAAATACTTTTTAATCGCATACGAAACCGCCGTTAATCCAAAACAGGCCGTTACCCCGACAAACGATCCCAGTCCGGTCGCACAATCCAGCGTCGTGCGTTCACTCGTCTGCGGTTTGGCAAAACTGACATCACCCTTACCAGTCGGATAAAGTGGCTGCTCGCTCGAATAGACGCAAGCGATGCCAAAGCGCCGTTTTGGATTACGGGTATAACCAACCTGCTGTCGCAGATTAGACCGAACCTTAGCCAGTAATGGGTCGTTAAATGTACGGGTTAAATCGGCAATCTGGATTTTTGTCGGATCGGTTTGACCGCCTGCCCCGCCTGTACTGATCAACGGAATATTGTACTTGCGGCAATAATGTATCAAAGACAACTTATGTACGGCGTTATCGATGGCATCAATCACGAAGTCGTATTGTTTAAAGTTATATTTTTCCAGGCTGCTCCGCGTCACCAGATCATCAACAGCCTGGCATACGCATTGTGGATTGATCGCTAAAATGCGCGCCTGCAGTACTTCGACCTTGGCCTGGCCGATGGTACTTTCGAGCGTATGCAATTGCCGATTGGTATTGTGGACGTCAATATCGTCATGATCGATCAGGCAAATGCGTCCAATGCCAGAACGCGCAGCTGCTTCCGCCGCCCAACTACCGACTCCGCCGCAGCCAACGATGCAAAAACTCGCCCTTTGCAAAAGCGGTAGTGCCGCTGCGCCAAAAATTCGCGAAAGACCTTCGAAGCGCTGCTGATAATCTGAATCAGTCATAGTGGTTAGCAAAAAATAAATTCTTCAAGTGTATTGGGCTAGACAGCAACTGTCATTACAATATGTTGCCGATCAAACCAACCCCTTCATTTATCTGGAACCCTGTATGAACACTACCTGTTTATTTACCATTTCGGCACCTTCCGGTGCGGGTAAAACCAGTCTTATAAAGGCGCTTCTGGCGAAAAAGCCCGATTCAATGGTAGTTAGTGTGTCGCATTCAACACGCGGTAAACGTTCGGGTGAGATCGACGGTGAGGATTATCATTTTGTCGGAATCAATCAATTTAAAACGATGGTCGATCGAGAGGAGTTTATTGAATATGCGAAAGTCTTCGATAATTATTATGGTACGGCGCGTGAATCGGTCGAGAATTTACTGGAAAGCGGTCGGCACGTAATTCTCGAAATTGACTGGCAGGGTGCGCGTCAGGTTAAACAGAAAATGCCGGCGACCGTCAGTATTTATATTTTACCCCCTTCGCGTACGGTGCTCGAGCAACGCCTGACCGATCGGGCGACCGATGATCAGAGTACCATAGACAGACGTATGATGGAGGCTGACCGTGAAATGTCGCATTACAATGACGCCGAATATCTGGTCATTAATGAGCACTTTGAACAGGCTTTATACGACCTCGAATGCATTATTCATACCCAGGGTATGACTTTAGCGCGCCAAAAAGTTAAAAATATGGCTTTAATTGATTCTATTCCCCAAGAAATGGTTTAGATTTACCCGGCTTTTAGCTATTATGACGCCCCTTTTTTGACTTGTCCGCTCTGGAGCTTGGAACATGGCACGTATCACTGTTGAAGATTGTCTCGAACACGTTGAAAACCGATTCGACCTGGTATTGCTGGCATCCCGTCGAGCAAGACAAATTGCCCAGGGCGCCGATCCGTTGGTTCCGCCTGAAAATGATAAACCCACAGTTATTGCCTTGCGCGAAATCGCCGAGAATCTGGTTTCAACTTCCGGTATGGATGAAATGGAAGCGCAACGTGAGATTGAAAAAATCGCAACCGATGATGATTTAATTCGTCAAATTGCCCAGGCTAGCTTGAACGCCGAACATCCCGAGCAATAGTTTTTGTTCGCTGCTTTGAGAATTAATAGTAACCGGTCGTCGCAAATATCGATGGCTGATCTGACATTCCTCTACGTGTGATCCCAAGATGTGATATAACCTTGCGTGTTAGTCTATCGACACGAATTACACTATTATGACTAAGGCGGAAAACGCCAATTTATTCAAAGTTGTATCCGATCAGCAGCCGACGAGTGAATACCGGACTCAGATTGCCGAACTTTGCGAAGATCTTGCTGAATATCTCGATCCCGACCAGGTCGAGACCGTTTATCGGGCTTATTTGCTCGGAGCCCGCGCACACGAAGGCCAGAGTCGAGTTTCAGGTGAACCCTATATTAGTCATCCGGTTTCCGTAGCGCGAATTCTGACGGAAATGCGCATGGATTGTAGCAGTATTGTTGCTGCGATTTTGCACGATGTCATCGAAGATACCCCCACGTTAAAAGAAGAACTGGCCGACGAATTTGGTGAAGAAGTGGCCGAACTGGTTGATGGCGTTAGCAAACTCACAAAAATCGACTTTCGTAGCAAAGCCGAAGCGCAGGCGGAGAACTTTCGAAAAATGATGCTGGCGATGGTAAAGGATATTCGGGTTATCATCATCAAACTGGCCGATCGATTGCATAATATGCGCACGCTTGAAGCTATGCGGCCGGATAAACGCCGCCGAATTGCTCGTGAAACCATGGATATTTACGCGCCAATTGCCAATCGGCTGGGCATTTTTAAAATGCGCCACGAATTGCTCGATCTTTCCATCAGTGCCGCTTATCCGATGCGTTACCGCGCTCTCGATGGTGCCTGCAAAGAGGTGGTAGGCTATCGCAAGGAAATCTTCAATACTATCGAGGCAGCCATACGCAAGCGTCTGGAGCATGCCGATATTCATGCCACGGTTAAATACCGGCAGAAAAATATTCACAGCATTTATCGGAAAATGAAGGAAAAAAAGCTCAGTTTCAAGGAGCTAACCGACGTCTTCGGAGTACGTATCATGACCGAGACGGTAGACGATTGTTACCGCGTACTGGGCGTGATGCATAATCTCTATAAACCACTACCGGGGAAATTTAAGGATTACCTGGCTATTCCCAAGACTAATGGTTATCAGTCGTTACATAGCAGTTTATTTGGACCCCACGGCGTCGCCATCGAAGTGCAGATACGCACCGAAAACATGGATCAATTTGCTGAATCCGGCATCGCCGCGCACTGGTTATACAAGGAAGGTGAAAACAGCACCAGCACGGCACAATCGCGAGCGTTGGAATGGCTGAAAAATCTGCTCGAAATGCAGCAAATGTCGGGCAGCTCGCTGGAATTCCTCGAGAGCGTCAAGGTTGATTTATTTCCCGACGAAATTTATGTGTTTACGCCGAAAGGTGATATCAAAAAATTGCCACGAGGTTCTACCGTGGTAGACTTTGCCTATGCGGTACATACCGACGTCGGTAATACCTGTGTTGCGGCGCGAATCGATAACCGGATGTCACCACTGAGCAGTCGGCTTTACAATGGACAGACCATCGAAATAGTCTGTTCGGATGCCTCGCGTCCGCATCCAAGTTGGCTCGATTTCGTTATCACCGCAAAGGCACGTACCAATATTCGCCACTTTCTCAAATCATTACAAACCACCGAGGCTATATCGCTTGGACAGAGGTTATTACAAAAATCGATTAATCAAATAGTAGGCCACGAGGAAGCCATTACCACCGAGCGTTATGAACAGGTACTCGAACAATATCGCATGACTGACCAGCAGCAACTACTGGCTGAAATTGGGCTCGGTAATCGCAATTCCAGTCTGGTGGCGAAAGCCATGTATGAAATCGAAGACAGTGACAAAAATTTCGATGACACTGGCAAACCATTGGCGATTAAAGGCACGGAAGGCATGGTGGTTTCGTTTGCGAAATGTTGTCGTCCGGTACCCGGCGATGCCATTGTTGGCTTTATGTCTTCCGGTAAAGGGATCGTGGTTCATCAGCAGAATTGTCGAAACATGACTGAAACGGCCAGTGAAAACAGGCAGCTTTCAGTGCAATGGTCAGATCATGTCGAAGGTGAATATCTGGCTTATATTCGTGTCCAGGTTGCCAATCAACGGGGTGTCCTCGCCAACCTCTCTGCGACAATTGCCGATATGTATTCCAATATCGAGCATGTAAATCTTACCGAAAAAGATGGTCGTATTTCAACGATGGAGTTTGTTATTACTGTCAATGATCGCATTCACCTGGCGCGGATCATGAAGAAATTGCGCAGCCTGGCGGTGGTTAATCGAATCTGGCGCAAGTGACTACAGAGGTGGCTGCCTGGTAAAGTCAACGATACCGGATGACTGCATCGAGTTGTATAGACTTAGACCTAAATTTCACCTCCTGCTTTACTGAAGAACCGGGATTAGAAAAAAATGACCACTGAAACAATAGATACACTGGTTGTTGGTGCAGGTCAGGCAGGTGTGGCCATGAGCGAACACCTGGGCTATCTCGGCGTGCCGCACCTGGTTCTGGAACGTGATCGTATCGCTGAAAGTTGGCGCACACGACGCTGGGATTCGCTGGTTGCAAACGGTCCGGCCTGGCATGATCGATTTCCGGGTCTGACGTTTGACGACGAGGTCGACCCCGACGCTTTTCCCTCGAAAGAACGCATAGCGGATTATTTCAATACCTATGCCAGCAAGATAAACGCCCCTGTCCGTACCGGTGTGGAAGTGAAAAAAGTGACGCGCAGTGTTAACCGTCCCGGCTTTACGATTGCAACCTCTGAAGGCTTGATCGAAGCCAACCGCGTGGTTGCAGCAACGGGGCCGTTCCAGCGCCCTGTTATTCCGGCAATTGCGCCGGAAGACGAGAAACTCTCGCAGATCCACTCTGACGATTACCGCAACCCCGAGCAATTACCCGAAGGTGCTGTTTTAGTGGTTGGCGCGGGCTCGTCCGGTGTGCAGATCGCCGATGAGTTGCAGCGTGCCGGCAGGAACGTTTACCTCTCTGTGGGTCGCCATGATCGTCCTCCTCGCGCCTATCGCAACCGTGACTTTGTCTGGTGGCTGGGTGTTCTCGGTGAGTGGGATGCCGAGGCCGTCAAGCCCGGCATGGAACATGTCACTATTGCGGTGAGTGGTGCTTATGGCGGTCATACAGTTGACTTCCGGAAACTCGCCAATCGGGGCATCACGCTCGTTGGTCTGACAAAATCATTCGATGGCGGCGTAGCGGTCTTCGGGTCCGATCTGGAAGACAATATTGCACACGGCGACCAGAATTATCTGGAATTGCTGGATGCTGCTGACGCCTACATTACCAGCAATGGTCTCGACCTTCCGCAAGAACCCGAAGCCCGCAATATCCTCCCGGATCCGGAATGTGTGTCCAATCCGGTTCTAACGCTCGACCTGGCCCGGGCTGGTATTACTTCGATCGTCTGGGCAACCGGCTTTACGGTTGATTTCAGCTGGCTGAATGTCAAGGCTTTCGATGAAAACGGCAAGCCGCTGCATCAGCGCGGAGTTTCGACTGAACCGGGAGTGTACTTCGTGGGTCTGCCGTGGTTGTCGCGTCGTGGTTCCAGTTTTATCTGGGGCGTCTGGCACGATGCCAAACATATTGCGGGCCACATCGCCACCCAGCGTACCTATCTGGCCTATCGTGATACCTCGCAACGCCAGGCAGAAGCCGGGGACTGAGCCGGCATAGCGATTTATGATAGCTAATCATTCTATCGGGAGGGGTACCGGGGTTCGATAACTTTGATTTCTGGTTGTGTTGCACAGTGAATACTACCGCCACCCGATGCAATGGCATCGATAGCAATTTGTTCAATGACTCTATCAGGAAATGCCTTTCGTAAAATCTGCCGGGCTTTTTTATCGGCCAATTTGTCACCAAATTTTTGAGCAATTACTGCACCATTACACACATAGTAACCCGTATAGCCTGCAGCAAAATCAGCAATGCCATATCGCTCATTAATGTTGTCTGGTGTATCAACAAGGCACAGTTTTAGCGTATTACCTTTCGCATCGGTATTATTTTTCAAAATACGGATATTTTCACGGGTAATATCGTAGTCGTGAGAGTCAGGGTAGTTATCTCGATTTACTATCAGCTCTCCTGGTCTGGTGAAGCGGGCATAAAAGTCGGTATGGCCGTCGGTAATATCTTTTCCGCGTATGCCTTCCAGCCATATAATTTTTTTCAACCCCAGCAGGGTTTTCAATTCAGCCTCGATTTGTTGTTGATTCAGGTGAGGATTTCTATTGTTATTGATAACGCAACTTTTGCTTAAAATGGCGGTTCCGTGTCCATCAGTCTCAAAACAACCGCCTTCAAGCACCAGGTCTGTTTTTGTTAATATAGCGCCTGATTCTTTGGCAATAAATCTGGCAACATGTTTATCTAGACGATGCTCCTGTTTGTTACCCCAGCCGTTAAAATTGAAATCGATGGCGGTTTTTTCGCCCAAATTATTGATAACAAACGTTGGCCCTGTGTCTCTTAGCCATAGGTCATCTATTGCAAATTCGATCAGCTCTATGGGATAAAACGGTTTTTTAAACCGTGCCAGTAATTGATTAGCTTCATTGTAATCATCAGGGGAAACCAATATCGAAACCGGCTCGTATTGAGCAATAGTGCCAGCCATTAAAACTAGATTTCTTTTAACTTCAGGGATTTGCTTATATGACCAGATATAGTCATTAGCAACAAACGCCATCCATGTTCTAGTATGCGGTTGGCTTTCTTCAGGCATAAGCAATGATGCGAATAGTCAATTGTTGCGTTGATGGCAGTTAGCAACACCGGTCACCGGTATAAACTATACTGATACCACGCCGGAATACCTTCGCGAGCCTGATTGAGTACCCGATCATGGTATCGATAATCGGCACATAAACTTTCCACCAATTGCCAAAACTTTGGCGAATGATTCATGTATCGGGTATGACAAAGCTCGTGAATCATTAAGTATTGCGCAGTTACCTCAGGTACAAAGATCAGTTGATCATTAAGGCTAATCGTACCACGTGATGAACAGCTGCCCCAGCGAGTTTTCTGACTGCGAATGCAGATCTTTTGGTATGCCAGCCCGCTACGCTCAGATAAGGTTTCCAGCATTGGCGGTAGTGATAACCATGCCTGTTTTCGAACCCACTGACGCAAATAGGTCAGACTTTCCCGGTAGTTTTTATGCGTATAGGCCGAAGATGCTATCGAAGTAAAACTGTTATTAATCGCTAAAAAAATCCCCTTGGGCAAATCCGGCTTTACAAAGTGTTGTTGATGTTTACCAAGTTGCCATTTTATCCAGTTTTCGTGCTGACGGATCAGCTCCGGTACGGCTTTTTTCGGAAATCGGGTGGGTATGACGACTTCAAGTCCGTGATAAGGCTTTATCAGCAGTTTGGCGTATCTGGCTTTGTGCGAAACACGTAGTGAGTAATCAAATAGTGCATTACCACTATCATCGACTATAAAATTGCTCGCCATGGCATCAAAACAACGCTCATTTAAACGCCGTATTCTACAACAGTGTCGCTCTGTCGACAGGGTCATATTATTCGGTTTATTGAAAAAATTCAGACAGGATAGTAATGAAGCCGCTATAGAGGCGGCGATTGAGAAATCGAGAAAAAAGCTCGAGTTACGGGCGCATAACAAGCCTCAGGCGAATTTTAATAGTGCGCTGCCGTTTTATGATCATCTCAAAGAACTGACCGATGCGATTAATGATAATCAGGTCGTAATTGTTTGCGGTGAAACCGGGTCCGGCAAAACTACACAACTACCACAGCTTTGTATCGAGTTGGGTCTCGCCAATCAGGGCTTGATTGGACATACCCAGCCGCGGCGTATCGCTGCTCAATCAGTGTGTAGCCGTATTGCCGACGAGTTGAAAACCGAGGTTGGCGCTGCCGTGGGTTACAAAATCCGATTTCAAGACCGCAGCAATGAGTCGGGTTATGTAAAACTGATGACCGATGGCATCCTGCTGGCCGAAACACAGGCTGATCGCTGGTTAAATCAGTATTCGACACTGATTATTGACGAAGCCCACGAGCGAAGTCTGAACATCGATTTGATATTGGGCTATGTCAAGCAGTTATTGCCTAGACGACCCGACCTGAAACTGATAGTCACCTCTGCGACAATCGATCCCGAACGTTTTGCAACTTATTTCGATAGCGCCCCAATTCTTAATATCAGTGGCCGTACTTACCCGGTAGAAATACGCTATCGCCCGCCCAATGATGACGATCGTGACAATCTAAATTTACTGTGTGACGCCATCGACGAACTCGATGCGGTGGATGGTGGAGATATACTGGCATTTTTCCCCGGTGAAAGACAAATCAGCGATGCCGTGGAGCGTTTGTCCAGGCAATACGTCCGAGAATACGATATTCTGCCGTTATACTCGCGCCTGAGCCCTGCTGAACAACGAAAAATATTCCAACCGCACAGCAAAAGACGCATCGTGCTGTCGACCAATGTCGCCGAAACTTCGCTCACCGTCCCCGGCATTCGTTATGTTATCGATACCGGTCAGGCGCGAATGTCGCGTTACTCCTGGCGCGCAAGAGTGCAACGATTGCCGATCGAGAAAATATCGCAGGCTTCGGCCAATCAACGCAGCGGACGTTGCGGCAGACTCGGACCGGGGATCTGTATACGGCTATATAGCGAAGAAGATTTTAACGCACGCGATGCCTTTACAGAACCGGAAGTTCTACGCAGTAATCTGGCGTCGGTTATTTTGCAAATGAATGACCTCAAGCTCGGCTCGATCCATGATTTTGATTTCATCGAAAGTCCGGACAGCCGTCTGATCAATGATGGCTATAGATTATTGTTCGAAATCGGTGCAACCGATAAAGACGACGGGATTTTAAAACACGGTCATGAAATTTCGACGTTTCCGATTGACCCGCGACTGGCGCATATTCTGATCCGAGCGCCACAGCTCAATTGTCTGAACGAAATGCTTGTAATCGTCAGCGCGCTTTCAATACAGGATCCGCGTTATTCATCGGCAGAAAACCGTCAGGCGGCGAACCAAATATATAAGACATGGATCGATGATAGTTCAGATTTCCTGTTCTGGATAAATCTCTGGAAAAGTCTGCTACAGCAGCAACGGGATCTCAGCCGCAATCAGTATTCGCGCTGGTGCCGGGAGCATTTTCTATCCTATTTGCGTCTGCGCGAATGGCAGGATATTTATCAGCAGTTAAAACAACAGCTCAAACAGTTGAAGTTTCGATTTAATACCACTGCAGCCGACAGTGAAGTGATTCATCGTTGTATATTCAGCGGCATCCCCAGTCATATTGCCAGTTTGGATAAAGATAAACTGTTTCAAGGCACGCGTGGCCGACAGTTAATGATATATCCAGGCTCTGCTTTGACTAAACAGACACCGAAATGGATTATGGCCTTTTCACTGATCGAAACCAGCCGCTTGTTCGCACATGCCGTGGCTCGATTCGATCCGCAATGGGCAATGCAGGATGCGCCTCACCTGCATCAGTACGAATATTACGAACCACACTGGCAACCGCGGCAAGGCCGTGTTGCCGCATTTCGGAATACGCGTATTTATGGATTGCTGGTCGAAGGCGGTAAGCGGGTTAATTTTGCCGCGATAGATGCGAAACAGTCGCGACAGATTTTTATCCAAAGCGCTCTGGTAGAAGGTGATTATCGCTCGCGCATCGACGTCGTAAAAGCCAATCGAAAACTCATCGCGCACTATCAAGGACAGGAAGACAAATATCGACGACGCGATATTCTCATTAGCGACAAATTGCTTTATGAATTTTACAATACCAGACTACCGCCTGAAGCAGTCGATGCACCGAGCTTTGAGGCCTGGGTCAAAAAACAGTCGGCAGAGCAAATTAATAAACTGCGATTTCAGCATCATGATATCGCCGATCCGACCGTTGATGATCGCCATAGTGATGATTTTCCCGAGCAGATAATAGTACGCGGGCAGACATTAAAAGTTGATTATCGGTTTGAACCGGGGCATGAGTACGATGGTGTTACCGTGAAAATTCCGCTGCTATTGTTGAACCATTTTCAAGACCAGGATTTCGAGCAGCTGGTACCCGGTTTATTAGCGGATAAGATCGAAGCCTTAATCCGTAGTCTGCCTCGAAAAATACGCAAAAATTTTGTTCCGTTAAATATATTTGCCAATGTATGTCGAGAACGCCTGAGCGACAATGCCAGCCTGTTGGAAAACCTGCAAACGGTGCTTCATGCGATGACTGGTGTTAGCGTCGAATTATCGGAGTGGCAGCCGCAAAAACTGGATGCGCATTTGACCATGCACTATGCGCTCTATAATAATCAGAATTGCATCGCGCAGGCGCATAAACTCGAGAACCTGAAGCGACAATACGGCGAAGTAGCGCGACAACAATTCGACCGTGAAGTGCAGCATAATAATTCGGTTTCGCGCAACGGTTTGACAAATTGGGACTTTGATTCGCTTGCGGGCATGGTTACGATCAAACAAAACAGGCAGTCGATACGAGCCTTTCCGGCGCTGGTTGACTACGAAGATTCAGTTGCAATCGAGTTATTCGAAACCCCGACCGATGCCGAGTTTTATCATAGCACCGGGATTGCCCGGTTGTATTACCTGCAGCTCGGCGACAGCATCAAATACCTGGGTAAGAATCTACCGAATTTTGACCAAAGCGCCTTGATGTATAGCGCCATGGGCAGTCGTGTCGAACTACTGGAAGATTTATTGATGAGCACAGTTTTCAACTGTTTTTTGTCAAAAAATTTACCCGAAAATCGCCAACAGTTTAACGAAATCCTCGATCAATTTCGCGGTGATTTTATAAACCAGGTGAATCAACTGGCTGAATTGATTCATCGAATACTAAACCTGTCGCGCGAGGTCAAATCGGCAATCGAAGTTAGTCCGATTGATCAAAATCATCGGGACGATATGCAACAACAAATCGAAGGGCTTATTTATCCTGGTTTCATACGCGACATCGATAACGCACAGTTATTTCGGATGCCAACCTACTTGCAAGGCCTGGTCAAGCGGTTACAAAATTTTAAACCCGATTCCATACGTCTTGCCTCGCTATTGCGAACAGTCAGTTTCTATCAGCAGCAATATCAAAGGTTTTACCAAAGTGATGTTTACAACTACAGAAAACTCGACCAGCTACGCTGGATGATTGAAGAATTTCGAATCGGCTGTTTTGCCCAACCGATCAGAACACGGATACCGGTTTCCGAGAAAAAAATTGAGAAGCTGATTGCCTCGATTCAGGCTCAGCGAACAGGGTGAGGAATTGGATATCGTCATTAGAACTCGGCTATTGCTGTTGGCTGGTGCAGGTTCATCCGCTCCGGAGGTGGAATTGAATCTGATACAGTTTTGCGCGACAGCAATTGTATTCAATAGCAGATAGTCCTGCAGTTGACTAAGCCGCGACGGAATTATGATGGCTATTATCGAGCGTGATTTTGCGTAAATTAACTTGTGCTCTATTAATCAAATCGGCTGGATTTTTTTCGTCGGTGGCACCGGCTACACCGATGTCGACAACAGCGTCAAGATTGGAAAAAATGAATTCCTTGAGTTTATTTCGAATCTTCTCCGACAATACACCGGCACCAGCCAATTTTGTATCGCAACATAATAGTATCAGCTCATTTTGACTCCACCGTGCCATCATATCGATATTGCGGCTTGTGGTTTCTACGATTTTCGATAATTCCAGCATTACCTGTTCTACGTGGGGTTCTCCGATATTGTCTGTATCGCGATCGAGGCCATTCACTTTGATGAAAATAAGCGACAAATCATTGCCGCTACGAAATCGACGTTCAAGTTCACTGGCAAGGAAGTCGAGATAATAGTCACGGTTATATAAACCGGAATATTGATTCTGCATCGACAGTTCGTCAATCAGCTTACGTAGTCGGCGGTTTTCACCAAAGCGGCGGGCCGAGAATACAAACATGGTCAACGTTATTGAAAATAATAGCGGTATTATTTCATCCAGCTGGTAATTTTCGTACTGGCGGGAGAACTGATGAAGGCTTTCAAAAAGATCGATTTTAGAAGTCACGATATAAACAGCAATATTGAAAGCCATCATAATCAGAATTTCGATTACAAGGCTCGGGGGGGTATATTTTTTTTCTAGCGATCGATTTAAAAAATCCATGAGCTGCTCTGCCAAATTATTGTCGGGTAATATTCAGGTATTACAACCACGACCGGGTTCCCTTTATTGCTCGTTACACGAATCAGGTGATTCAACGCGCTCTCGATGAAACTATACACCTGAGTATGCTTTTCTCAAGTAGAATAGTGCCGCAATATTCCGACTTTAATAACAATTTGCCGATGCAAAATCTAATCAAAAGCCATCACACCAGTAAAATGCGCACTACAGATAGCGAATATGAACTGGAACGCATACCACCCGAACCCCGGCTGCAGGCCTGGGAGGCCGCTGATCAGTATTTGTTAAAACATATTGATGAAAATCAGCTAGCAGGCTCAGGCGGTCGAATATTGATTTTCAATGATCAGTTTGCGGCTCTATCTATTGCCCTGGCTAACTATTACCCTGTTATGGTCAGTGATTCGCATTTATCTGAGCTTGCTTTGCATCGCAATCTGGTACTCAACCGCCGTTTATCCAAGCGGGTAACCTTTTGCAACAGCCTAATCATTCCGCAATCTATTTATAAGTTGATCTTGATTAAGATACCAAAATCGTCCGCCTTGCTCGAACATCAGCTTCATGACATACGTGCTCGGATGAATCAACATACTTCCATTATTGCGGCGGGTATGACCCGCCATATACACAATTCAACGCTCGAATTATTCGAAAAAATTCTAGGCCCAACCAGAACAACACTGGCCTGGAAGAAATCCCGGCTGGTACTGGTCAAGCCCAACCTTGAGCTTAAACCGGGCCAGAGCCCATACCCTGATGAGTTCATACTAAATGTTGGACAGGATTTAACGATCTCCAGCCACGCCAGTCTCTTCAGCAGGAATCGTTTAGACGCCGGTACACGGCTGATGATTGAACACTTACCCGTATCCGGAAATTACCAAAATATTGTTGACCTCGGGTGTGGCAACGGCATTCTAGGACTGGTGGCAGCACTATTTAACTCTGAAGCCGCCTTGTTGTTTGTCGATGAATCCTATATGGCGGTTGATTCAGCGAAACAAAACTGTAAGGCCGCTCTGGCTTTTCATCGATCTGTAGAGTTCAGGGTTTCAAATTGCCTGGAGGGTGTTGCCTCTGATTCGATGGATCTGATATTAAACAACCCGCCCTTTCACCAGAAAAACAGTGTCGGTGACACGACTGCCTGGCAAATGTTTATCGATGGACGACGGGTTCTGAAAATCGGGGGTGAGCTGTGGGTAGTGGGAAATAGACACCTCGCTTATCATGCGAAATTGAAAAAAATTTTCGGCAACTGCGAACAGGTGACCAGCAACGGGAAGTATGTGGTTCTAAAAACAGTAAAACAAACGGTTTAGCGTTCCTCGCTTTCAATCATTTCTTTTTCATCCCTGGCGGCAGCAATCCAGTCGAGCATGGCAGGATGGTTTAACATCAACTTGACATAGTTACCAGCCTGCACATTCAGGGCAACGCAATAGCCTTGTAATCGAAAAACCACCGGAGCAAACATGGCGTCAGCCATGCTGAAATTGCCAAATAGGTAGCCACCGTCGCCTTCCGAATAGTTCGAGGCGTGTTGCCATAAATCCTGTATGCGGTTTATTTCATTCAGGCAGCTATCGGATAAAATGACGGGGGATGGTTGACGCCGACAATTCATTGGCATTTCGCTGCGTAAACGGATAAAACCCGAATGCATTTCCGCACAGAGAGTACGCATCATAGTACGGGCCTGTATGTCGACTGGTAAATCCTGCGGAGGGTATAGTTCGGACAGATACTCGCAGATTGCCAAAGAATCCCAGACTTCGAAGCCGTTGTGAATCAACACCGGTACTTTGTTATCGGAAAAATACACACTGAGCTTTGCATTAGTATCATCGCTATCCAGAGGCACGACTATTTCATCGAATTCAATACCAAGATGCTTCATCCATAACCATGGTCTTAATGACCAGGACGAATAATTTTTATTACCGATGATAAGGGTAAATTCAGACATTAATTCTGTGCAATTTCAGAATTGGGTTCAGGAAAAGTGCGCGTACCTTCGTAAACAATTTGCCAATGTTCATCATTTTTGCGCCAGTACAATTCTTTGGATGATTCCAAGCTGAGATTGTTGCTGGCATAATTTTGTTTGAACTGCACCAATACAATATCTTTCTCGCCTGGATAATTGAACAGACTGAGGTCACTGTATTCCACTTTGACATAAGTTTTTTTGCGGCCAACCCAGCGTTTGTGGCCATCCCAGCTTTTGAAGTCACGGCCATAAGCCTCGAATTCTTGCTGAGAATAATGGCTTCGATAACGTTCATGGTCGAGACTTTGCCAGTCGTTAATCCAGCGGCTTATAGTTTTCAGCCATTGCTTACGTTGCGACTGCCATTGTTCCTGGCTTAACCAGTTAACTTTTTCTGCAACTACTACCGGCGTGTGCATATCCGGTTTGATATACTGATAGATATGAAGAAAGTCCGGATTGCTGACAACAATACAGCCGTTGCTAGCCCAGGGGGAGCGATTGTAGGTATAGGAAGGTGTACCATGGATCCAGATACCACCACCAGTGCGGTGTTTGCGTACGTCCCAGACATTTGGATAACTGATAGGAAATGCGCCTTTACCATACAGATCAGGCAATTCCTTATCGTCGATATAACGCGTGACGTGATAAACGCCAATCGGGGTTTTCTGGTCACCGCGTTTTTGCTTGCCGGCACCTTTCAAGCCGATACTGATGAAGTAGTCGGTTTCCAGTACAGGCGTTCCTTGCTCATTACGGTAAACATATATGCGGGAATTTTGCTGATCAACCAGAATGACATACGGTTGGCTGTCGGCGAGGAAAATTATATTCTCCGGATACTTGCCTTCGTGCGCGTCGCTCGACCCGTGATGCCAGCGTTGTTGAATTTCGTATCGAAAATCTTCCACCGCCTGATCGACAGTCAGACCCGAACCAATATGCGTTAGCGGCCCGGCTTTGGCTAGTATCAAGTCGGCATACATCATTTGACCCAACCGGCTATACGGATATTGCTTGATTAGATTACGTGTACTGTCGAGTGCCCGTTCATGGTTCAGACTTCGGATTTCTTTTATCGTGTTAAGAATGCTTTGTTCGTATTTGTCCCCTGGAACGCTGTTGAGCGTTAGGTAATCATCAGCCGGCGCGGTGGTCAAATAGCTTAGCATGAGCAGGCCAATCAGGATTTTCATAATACCGATAACACTCTCTCGTCGATGATTTTCCATTGTGCCTCGGCTCGTCGAAAGCGGAGTCGCTTTAATACCCGATCGCTATAGGCCGGCGAGTCGAAGCTTTGCTTAAAATCAATAATAGCCTGATTATTGTTTTGTGCACGTATTTGAATATCGCTCACGCCAATTTTTATAAATCCAGGCCGTAGTATACGCTGGCGGCGATGTTCGACCCAGGCGCTATGTGTTTCGAAACCAGGCCGATGATCGGTGGAATAAAAACTGGTATAGGTGGCAAAATCTTTGTCACTCCAGGCTTTCGCCCATTGTTTGACCTGCGCCATTAAAATCGTTTTGAAATCTGCCTGGGGAGCCCGCGTTGCAATGCTCGCTAGCTGTGTTGGCGCAGCTTTAAAAGTAACAGGATCTATCTGACTTAGCGCCGTAAGTTCGATTTTATGAGTATACTTGGCGGGTTCCTTTGATTCACTCAAAGCGCGTCGATATGCCTCGCTGGCAATTCCGGTATATATTCGACTGAGATTCTGATAAGCCGTAGCATAGCTCTTGTGAGTCTGTATTGCCTCAACCAGCAATTTACTGGCGGCATCATAGTCACCGTGGACCTGATAAATCATCGCCAGGTTGTTACGTGGTTCCGGAAGCTCGGGGTGCTGGGAAATCAGAGCCTGGTACATCGTCGCTGCTTTCTTAAAGTGACGACTCATTTGATAGGCATAGGCGGTAAGGAACTGGACATTTGGCCATTGGGGCTGTTGCTTAAGCATAAACTCACCGGTTTCAATGGCTGATTTATATCTTTTAGCTACCACCAGTGCGCGTAAATCTTCAAAGGAATTAATCGCCGCAAATGAGGCCGTTGAAACTAACAAAATGAATATGACAATAAAACGCTGCATTAACTTGACAACAAACCGAATCGCGAATGAGTATAACAAATAATTAATTTCTCACAGGAGCTTTCATTGCGCCTATATCTGGTCGACTCCAGTATATTTATATTTAAAGCCTGGTTCACGCAAAAGGTGGAGACGCAGAATATGGCCGGTGACGCAAATCATGCGTTTATCGGTTTCAGCGATTTTGTCTATCACCTGTTGACTGATATTGCACCTGCCAAACTGGTGTTCGCCTTCGATGAAAGCCCCAGGCGCTCGCAACGTAAAACCGTATATCCTGAATATAAGGCCAACCGCAGCCCGGTCCCGGAGTCGCTAAAACGCCAGTTTGGCTGGTGTCAACAATGGGTGACGCATCTGGGTATTTCGAAAGTCTCCAGCGACCGGTGGGAAGCCGATGATTTAATCGGCACTCTGGCGACCTTGCACCGATCGACGAAACTGCCTATTACAATCTTAAGTGCCGATAAGGATTTAACCCAGTTGATACACGAAGGTGATCTGTGGTGGTCGCTATATGATGCGCGAAAGCTGGATTATCGTTCGATTACTAAAAAATATGGTGTGCGTCCTGAACAGATCGCTGATCAACTGGCACTCACTGGTGACAAAGTCGACAATATTCCAGGTATTCCCTTTATAGGCTCGAAAACCGCTGCCAGTTTATTACGTAAATTTGACAATCTGGAAAACCTGCGCAAAAACGTCGATCAGGTCAGTAAAATGAAATTTCGCTATGCCGCGAGAGTACAGGAGTCGCTGCTGAACAATCAGTCAATTCTGGATATTTCGAGTCGACTTACAGCAATCAACTGTGCTGTGGATGGTTTGGACAAAGTGCCGATTGATCGGAATCAGCCGCAACGGGAACGACTATTCGATATGATGGAATATCAAGCCATGGATCCTGTCCGGAGGCAAAAATGGCAAAGGTTTTTAGACCGTGCCTAAAACTATTCTCTTCAACAAGCCGTTTCGAGTGCTAAGCCAGTTCTCAGCCTCGGAAAGCAAACAAACTCTGGCTGACTACATCGATTTGCCCGATGTATATCCTGCCGGTCGTCTCGACTATGATAGCGAGGGCCTCATGGTTTTAACCGACGATGGTAAATTACAGGCCTGCATCGCGGACCCGCGGTTTCGGAAAAGCAAAACTTACCTGGTTCAGGTGGAGCATATTCCCGCACGCAAAGCACTGTTGGCATTACGCCGGGGTATCGAGCTAAAAGAGGGTAAAACAGCAGGCGCAAAAATTAACATGGTCGATGAGCCTGATTGGCTATGGCCACGTTTACCACCGATTCGTAAACGCCGGGAAATTCCGACCTGTTGGCTAAGCATAGGAATTAGCGAGGGCCGCAATCGACAGATTCGACGTATGACAGCAGCCGTAGGACATCCGACATTGAGGTTGGTACGGGTATCTATCGGTGACTGGACGCTCAATGGTCTCGAACCGGGATGCTGGCGGCAGTTGTGACGGATTCTATTTGGCAGGCGGTTACCCGGATTATTCGAGAGGCTACCGGCATTTGTTGCGATAGTTTTAAATCCAGTTCGATTAATGGCGGGAATATTAACAGGGCCTGGTGCTTGCGTTGCGGAATCGATCGCTTTTTTGTCAAAACAAATAGAGGTGATTTACTCAACATGTTTAAAGCCGAGGCCGCTGGTCTGCGGGAAATCGCCGATAGTCGGAGTATTCGTGTACCAGAAGTTGTCGGTTCTGGTCTTGACGGCGATCGGTCATTTATCGTAATGGAATATATCGAACTCGGTGCTGTTGACGATGAACCCCTGTTCGGCGAACAGCTGGCAAATATGCATAATCATACCCGGAATCAATTCGGCTTGCAGATTAACAATACGATTGGTAGCACGCCACAGATTAATGATTTTACTGATAATTGGGTTGAATTCTGGCAAAAAAACAGGATGGGCTTTCAACTCGAACTGGCGAAAAAAAACGGCTTAGACAAGGGAATGATAGGTCGGGGAGAGACCCTGATCGGTGTTACCGGGAGATTTTTTAGCGACTATAGACCCTTAGCTTCACTGCTTCACGGTGATCTCTGGTTAGGCAACCAGGGAGCGGATAATCATGGCAGTCCAGTCATTTTCGACCCGGCCTGTTATTACGGTGATCACGAGGCTGATCTTGCGATGATGGAATTATTCGGCCAGCCCGGAGCAGGCTTCTTTGAGGCCTATCATGAGATATTTGCAATTGACCCCGGTTACGTCATACGTCGCGATTTATACAACCTCTACCATATATTAAACCACGCCAATTTTTTTGGCGGAGATTATTCGGCATTGGCAAAGCAGCTGATCGACAAATTGCTGGCACAAATTTAGCGCCTGCGGCGTCGACGACCAACTATTCTCGACTGAATAACATGCTCGCCACGGGCCTGTGCTTTGGCGCCTTCGGAAATGTCACCGAGTACTCGGATAATTTCATCGAGGTCGGGTGCTTCGCCGGGGAGCTTAGTGTCAAGCGCCTGTCTCATTGCCGCGACGTGTTTAGGCGAAGTGCCACAGCATCCACCGACGATACGGGCACCAGCGTCACGCGCCATCACTGCATAATTAGCCATGATTTCGGGTGTGCCGTTATAAACGATTTTACCGTCGACAAATTCCGGGATGCCGCAATTTGCTTTCGCGACTATGACCGGATTACTGCCGTTGGCAACGGATTTGATATTTATCACGGCGGCGACAACTTCGGCTGCGCCTACCCCGCAGTTAGCGCCACAGGCATGTACTCCGGGGTTTAGATTGGCATGTATATCTACCAGATCGGATGCACCGATACCCATCATGGTCCGACCATTGGTATCGAAACTCATGGTGAAGACAATGGGTAATCCGGTTTTTCCGGCACCTTTTACCGCGAGTTCGACTTCTTCGCGTGACGACATGGTTTCGATCCAGAGTACATCGGCGCCGCCTTCTTTCAATGCCAGCGCCTGTTCTGCAAATGCAGTGACTGCGTCGTCGGGGTCCAAATCGCCGAGTGGTGCGAGGATTTCCCCACTTGGGCCTATCGAGCCGGCGACTACAACGTCGCGTCCGCTATTTTCAATTTCGACCTTCAATAAGCGTGCCGCTGCAATATTGAGCTCAGCAACACGATCCTGCGCATTGTGCAATTTTAGGCGGTATTTTGTGCCACCAAAGGTGTTGGTCAGCACGATATCAGAACCCGCATCGATGAAACTACGGTAATGTGCGCGAATCTTTTCCGGTTCGTCGACATTCCACAACTCAGGCGCGTCGCCACTTTGCAGGCCGAGTGCGAACAGGTTGGTGCCGGTTGCACCGTCCGCCAATAAGGTTTTCTTTTCGTTAAGAAATTGTTCAAATAAATTAATCACATTGTTTTCCAGTTTTAATAGCCATGCTATTTCAGGCCACTATGCTTTGCGCCACGGTCTTCTCGTCATAGTCAAGAATTGCCGCGAGGCGTTTTTGCGCCATTTCGAGACTTATCTTCAACCGTTTCGCGTATTCATATAGCTGATCCCGATCAATTTTACCAATTCCGATTTACTTTTACCGAGGGTGAGAAAAACCAGCCACTGAGCGAGGTGGCCTGCAACATCGCCAGCGTCTTTTCGAGATATATATAGGCATCATCAAAATTAATGCTATATCGAAATTTGCCGCTTTTTGCATTCGGTGTATCGCAATGCTCGGCGAACGTCATTCGATGACGTAGTCGGCCCTCACCAGAGTGCCTTGTGCTAATCGTTTCTTGATGTCTGCTGTTAAATGGCCCATTTTGAGCCTGCCGGCGTGAATATTAAGTTGACACGAATATACCAAAGATGCAAATATAAATATATATTTATATTAAAACGAATTATATATGCATAATCTCGATACTTTACTGGCGGGATTGCGTGCGGCAGGCGAGCACAGCCGATTACGTATCCTGGCGCTCTGCGCGCGCGGTGAGCTCAGTGTATCCGAAATAACGCAAATTCTCGGTCAGAGCCAGCCCCGCGTTTCGCGGCATTTAAAACTCCTGGTAAGTGCGGGACTACTCGAACGACTGCCGGAAGGCACACAGGTGTATTTTCGAATATCCGATACTGCCGAAGCTTCAAGTATTGCACATGCGCTGGTATCGCTGATTCCTGACACCGATGCGGCACTGAACCGGGACTTTTCGCGTTTGCAACAGGTGCGGGATATCCGGGCGCAAAAAGCACAGGATTACTTTCAGCAAGTCGCCAATAGTTGGGACAGTATTCGAGCCATGCACGTCGCTCAGCACCAACTGGAAAAAACCCTGCTCGAAGTGGCCGGAGAGGCTTTCCATGGCGACTTGCTCGATATCGGCACAGGCACCGGTCGAATCCTGCAAATGTTCGCTGACCATGTGCGTCGAGGTGTCGGTATCGATATGAGTAATGACATGCTCTCGGTAGCGCGTAGCAATCTCGAAGGGTCCGGTTTTAAACATATCTATGTGCGTAAAGGTAATATGTATCAATTGCCGCTGGAAGACCAGAGCTTTGACCTCGCCATATTGCACATGGTTTTACATTACAGCGATAATCCCGTCGAAGTCATTCGCGAGGCCACGCGTGTGCTTCGACCGGAAGGGCGCCTAATCGTGGTCGATTTCGCTGCGCATGCCGAGGAATATCTCCGTAACGATTACCAACACCACCGGCTTGGTTTTGCCGATGCCGAAATCAGGCAGTGCTTCAACGCTGCTGGACTTTCCGCAACGGCGCAAATCCGTCAGCTGGCGGGTGATCCGCTGACCGTGAAATTCTGGCTTGCAGAAAAAACCGACAAACTGGTTCAATTCCAAAGTCGACGTAAGGCGCGTCCAATAAATTAAGCAATCCTTAAGGACGCTAACATGACTATCACTGCGAGATTTTCAGAGGTTTAGTATTTGAAATGCCCACCGCGCAATAGAGGATTTTTAACAAAAAGGATTTGCAGTACAGCGAAGATCGGTTATACGTGGTAGTAGAACCTTGCATCGACTGGTACGACCAGACTTTGTATCGATCGATGACGCATTTAAGGCGCGTATCTATATTGCCGATTATCTGGGAATAAACGACGCCTGGGTCTGGCGTAAAAACTAACCGAGCGGTGTTTGTAGTATCGTTTCAATTTATCAAGGAGATATTTGGGTACTTTCTCGACGTGAGTTTCGCGCAAAAATATAGCAGCCGGATAATAGCGCGACAACCCTGGTTAAATCACTTTTAACAGGTAAGAATTTAATTTTTCGAATTACCTATCGTACTTGGGAGCAATAAATGAATTATGTAGTTACTAACCGTGTATTTGTAAAACCGGAATACCGTGAGGAATTTGAACAACGGTTCCGCAATCGGAGCGGACAAATCAACCAACAGCCCGGTTTTGTATTAATGGCAGTATTGAAGCCCCAATCTGAAAACACACCTTACATCGTGTTGACGCATTGGGAAAATGAAAAGGCCTTCCAGAATTGGGTAGGCAGTGAAGATTTTAAAATCGCGCATCAAAACCCGATGCCGAAAGAAGCCTTTTTGGATGGTGGTGGTATCGAACAACACGAAATTATCATTTTCTCCGAATCCGGTAGCACTGCCAGGAAAAACTAGCGAAAGCCGAGTCTAACCGGCTGGTCCGGTGCAGGGGAGACACAGTCTAGATCATCCAGATCGTCTCGATCAAGTTTGAATTTGATTGCACCTGGATATTCGACAATAAACGGCGGCTGGGTCGACCTGGGTATCACCACGGTATTCGGTTGATGCAATATCCAGGCGAGTCCAATCTGTGCATTGCCTGCATCAGGCAATGCGGCAAAATTGGCCAGCATTCGGGTTTCTAACAGCATACCAGCCTAATCCAGCGGTGAATAAGCTATTAGCGGTACAGACTTTTGCCGACACCTATCGGGAGCTGCCCATTCCACTTACCGATGCGCCAGATTGTAAAATATCAGGTTACAGCCTAATCGGCAGCAAAACAATACAGGAAGCCCGCTCCACCAGTGCTCTTCAGATTACTCTGACTACAGCCACGGGAACCGTGCGCGGAATTCCAGGATGTGTTGCCACCGCCGTGTCGGTCATGATGGCCTACCTGGGCACTGCCTGTGCCGTCTGCAGAGCTGGTCCAGTTGCTACAGGTATGGTCGCCCTTTTCCCAGGGAAAATAAGCGGTCCCGTCATTCTTCGATCCAGTCAAAATATCGTGCTCGTTGGGCTTGTCTCCGCGTCCCTTGATGGCATTGCCATTTTCGTCAATCGCCGTGCGCTTTACGATATTCGGGTTGATGTGTAACCCATCAAGATCGCCCGCAATCAGCTCCCCGCGAGCGTTGTACCAGGGGCCTATACCGATTCTGTCGCGGGCCGATTTACCGCGGGTCTTGCCGTCTGTTGATTGCGTACTCAGGTAGGCCCGCCAGGTCCGTCCTTTGGAGCCGGCCGCTTTGGCCAGGCTGGCGCAATGCGCATCAGCGCCGTCCAGCCCACCCAGATTTGCACCATTTCCTATATTTTTGCTGGTGACGAAAAAGCCCATTGGGTGTTTACCAGCGGCCTGCGATACAGACGTCAAAAACAGCAGAATCACTGCGCTGGACAAGATAGTTATTTTTAATAATTTCATAATTACCCTACGGTTATGATTGAGATCCTTCCCCCCGGCAGTGCAACGGCCATCAGTAACGAGGGCTCGGCAAACTGTATAACCCATCGGTTGAGGCGTCAATAGGTTAATTTTGCAAGTTCTGGCCACCAACAACGGGCAAGCTATGATTATCTGACTGATCCCTATGTTTTTTCATTGAAGAAGTACGGGTTGATTATCAGGTAAAACCAATGCCTTGAATTGCTCTTTGTTCCTTGGTGTAAATATACCCAGCAGCATGAAATAGGCTGGTGGGAAGATATCGTGGTGACCAGCGCCGTATATCAAATCATCGAATTGTGCCACCTCAAATTCAACTTGGCTTGATCCGGTTCACAGGGCTGAATAATCAGGTGCAGAAAATTGCAAATCGATAAAAAGAGCCATAGACAGAAATAA
>CAZYYM010000046.1:23956-26790 GCA_964651385.1 uncultured Gammaproteobacteria bacterium
AACGCGGGACCGAGAACATTCAGACAGGCGGCGATAGCCGTAAGCGAGGTCCAGAAATCGAGGCCGGTGAGCATCAATATCAGGGTTAAAATGAATGATGAGAATACCGCCAAATTCATAAACGCAGTGGCCGAATGGTAGGTCGATTCCCTAACAACCTTACCCTGATACCTGAGGACAAATACGCCTTTCGGGTGCACCAGCCTGTTAGTGTACAAGCGAATCATTTTGAGGGTCAGTATATCCCGAATTATCTTGTTACCGCCCGCGGTTGAACCCGCACAGCCGCCGACATAGCCGGCAAAGTACAGTATGAAAATGATAAACAGGGGCCATTGCGTGATACCGTCGGCCACATACCCGGTACTGGAAATAAATGAAATCAAGTGAAAGGTAGCAGTATTCAGTGCCTCCAGGGGGTCGCTGTAGACTCCTTTCACTAAAAGTGATGAAGTTATCACTAAAGATAATGCCACCACTACCTTTATATAAACCCTCAATTCCTCATCCTGCCAGTATTTCAACGGGTTATAAGACCTGAAAACCCCGAAATGTAATGCAAAGTTGATAGAACCCGCCAGCATAAAAAAATTGGCTATATTCATGATGTAATGGCTATTGAAGTATCCAAGACTTGCATCATGGGTCGAGAACCCCCCCGTGGAAACCGTAGTAAAGCTGTGGGCTATGGCATCGAAAGTATTCATGCCGCCGAGTCGATAACTTATGGCGCAGAACAGGGTTAACAGAACATACACCGCCCACAGATAATGCGCTGTCTTGGCGATCCTGGGCGCCAGTTTGGAGTCCTTGATCGGCCCGGGCATTTCGGCTTTGAGCAACCTCATACCGCCAATGTTCAACATCGGCAATACTGCAACGACGAAAATCACCACACCCAGGCCGCCCAGCCATTGCAGAAACTGGCGATAAAGCAGAAAGGTCCTGGGCATCTCGTCGAGACCGGTCAGTATGGTCGCGCCGGTTGTTGTAATTGCACTGATCGATTCGAAAACCGCATCCACAAAGGAAACATGCGTCACCACGATGATCGGAATGGCGCCCAGCACTCCCATTATTACCCAGGTGAGAGTGGCGAAGATCAGTGATTCCCTGCAGCCGATACGCTGAAAATCGAATCCTCTGGAAAAATAGATCAGTACGCCTGACAGGCCGAGAAGGCTCAGGTCAAAATATAAAAACAGGGTTTCTTCATGATCCCCGAATACAAAAAAAGAAAGGCATGAGAATGCGATCTGCACGGTAGCCATGAGCGCAACGGGAAATGCCAACAGAAAGGCCAGGGTTCGGATATTATATTTCATCGCAGCAATAAACTGGCATAGAGGACAAGTATCCATCCACCGCTGGCAGGCTAGCCTGGCTTCTAAACGCAAGGCCAAGGTAACTGCTACTACAGCCGGAGTAGGACTGAATGTTAGAGCTTATCAGTTTTTTGTTCTCCTGTAGATTTCAAGCCTTTAGTTGAAAGGGTTGCCTGAATAGTGCCCCAGCAACACTGACGGCAATAGGGTATCAGCCCGGTGTATTTTCTTTGATAAAATTTTTAGTTCCGTATAAAGTCTAATGGTACGGCCTGACAAAATGAAATACTTCTCCAGGGTCTTCATTTACTGGCCAAGAACGCATTACTTGAGTGCATCATTCCTATGTGGATTTCGAAGAACAAAATCTCGATTCTCGTGGTTTCCGGCATCCTCGTGTCGATTGGCATGCTGGCCTTTCCGCTGCATCGACCGAATTTATACCAGCCGGGGCGAGGCGCGATCGTCGAAGCAGCAAAACTGATCCGCGAAACCTATAGCGAGGAGCAAATTCTGCAGAAGAAATTCATGCGAGTTCAGAAAACGCTGAAAAAAGTTGTTGATTACCTGGATCTGGCGGAAAAGCTTGACCCTAAAGACAAGAAAGAAATCGAAGCTATGAAGAGAGAGCTGATTGCCCTGGATGAGTATGCAGTCAACATTTCCGAGGCTTCGTTTGGGCACCGAAGTAAATACGATAAGATTATCGAGAAATTGAGGGCGCTGCTGATAAAAACCGAGGATAGCAATCATTGATCCTGGCCCATTGAGTATAGGATGTATAAAAACAAGTATAAGGAGGATAAGCACAATATCAAGGCTGCCATACCGATGTTCAGATTCATATCATTCTGGACGCCGCGGACTATTGCTGAATAGCCGGTTTGGAGGCGAAAATAAGCTCCCCACACGTCACCATCTGGTGCTGGCAAGTATAGGAAGAATAACCAGTACCACCCCATATCACAAGTGCGAAATCCCACGCACTATCGGGCATGTTTAGCCAGGACACACTGGTAGTTATCCATTCACAACCCTGCTCTACCTACCTGAATCTGCCTGCAACACTTGATTTCAGGATCACCAGCTTCCATCTGGCAACAACTCACCATACAGCCTGTCCTTTCAGTTACTGTATCGTGTAGAGTAGTGTGAAAACCCAGAACTATGCAAACCAGCCTGACTCCGGTGAGGCCCGCGCTGCCGGCAGCAATTCAGGGGGTGGCGGTAATGCGCCTTTCTTCATGAGGTGAGCCAGTATCTTGTCGATGACCGGCTGGTCCTCAATGCTGGCAATAACCTTCGATTCACCACCACACTTTGAGCAGACCGTCACATCGATATTGAACACCCGTTTCAGGCGCTGCGCCCAGGTCATGGACTGATGGCGCTGCTCAGGTGTTTGGTCTTCGTTTACCTGGTGTGATCGACCCTTGCCTCGTTTGGCCGGCGTTATTGCCTTACGGTATTTGCTGTTGGGCGCAAATACGCCATGAAACCTTGTCTATG
>CAZYYM010000047.1:0-26521 GCA_964651385.1 uncultured Gammaproteobacteria bacterium
TAATATTCTCAGAGGCCATTATCGATCCATTCAGGGTACTATTGATTTAAATTGGGTTTGACCCGCTGGCATAGCGACCAAAAGGTTCGACTTCTTTATAAGGTATTGTCAGCTACATGTAAAGTAACATAATGAATTCATTGATAAGTTCGATTTTCAGGATATGGCTGTCCGCTTGTTTATTTTCGAGGAAATGTCGACATAGGCTTGGAACAGCAAGCAGGTACAGGTACTATTTATTCTATAGTCCGGGAGTTTTTGTTGAATTAACGATTAAACCTGAAAAACAATAACCCGGTCGTAATCAAACTTATCAGGATCATGGACTAGATGTTACTACTTATAACTATAGTAAAGTCCCCCGGCTCGATAGCCGTTACTGTGCCATCGATGTCATTTAGTGCTCAAGGCGGTACTATGGGCAGAGGTGATGATAATACCTGGGTACTGGATGATCCGGAACTTTTTTTATCTTCACTGCATTGTGAGTTCAGTTTTGAAGGCGGTCAATATTACATCACTGATCGAAGTACCAACGGTACTTTTTACAATGGTTCGGTTGATCCCATGGGTAAAGGAATCAGGCAGGCAGTCAGTAATAATGACCATTTCATTATAGGCGACTACGAATTCTCGATTAGTATTCAGGAGCAATCTGCCAATAAGGGTTTGGCGAATGATCCATTTTCGAATGCCGGCGGGGGTATAGTATCTTCGATCCCCGGTGATCGTTTATTTGAACCGGACAGTTCATTGGATAACTATGCCAGTGGGCCGTTCGATGGCGGACAGGCCCAGGGAGCCGAGCTTTTTGCTTCAAGCGCTTCAAATGCCGACCCTCTGGCCGCACTGGATAAGGCAAAAGGCAGGGCCACTCCACTTCCTGTCGAGGGACCCCCGTTTACTTCAGATGACTTATTTTCTTCAGCAACCCATTCCGACGGTGCTAATCTTTTAAACCAGCAGGTTGACTGGCCGGAACCGATTCCTCAGTCAAACGATGCGCCACTGAACGTGATTCCGGATGATTGGGACATGGATAGTAACGATTCAATCGAGGTAGCGCATGAACTACCCATGGCACCCGTGTCAACTGCTGCTCCGGTGGTGCCGGAAACAGTAATTCCACGCGATGAATCATCTGCCAAGGAGCGTGCCCTTGAAATGGTTAATCAAAAACTGTTGGCAGAAGTAAAAGCCTTAAAATATCAGATAAGTTCCAGTCTGAAAGTCCCGGCGGACGGTGGGTCGGTAGACACCACGTTTATTAATGCACTAGGGTTTTCAGACCGGAATTTGTCGTATACCGAAATCAACCAGATTAACCAGCTTGCAGGCGAAGTCATGCGCGAAATGATCTCTGGCATGATGCAAGTGCTGGGATCCAGAAGTGCGATTAAAAACGAATTTCGTATGAACGTGACCACCATTCAGCCTGTGGAAAACAACCCGTTAAAATTTTCAGCAAATGTGGATGATGCGCTTGAAAATATGTTTTTAAAACAGGGTAATGCATTCAAACAGCCACTGGATGCAGTACGCGAAGGTTTCGAAGGTGTTGCAGAACATCAGGTTGCCATTCTTGCAGGTATTCGCGAAGCGTTTAAAGCGGTTATCGATCGATTCGACCCGATAACTCTTGAAGAGCGCTTTGGCAAGCAGAGAGGCGGGCTATTACCTGGCAGCCAGAAGGCAAAAAACTGGGAAGCCTACATCGCCTATTACGATGAGCTTTCCGGTGATGTCGATAAATCATTCCAGTATTTATTCGGAGATGGTTTTGTTCGCGCCTACGAAGATCAATTGCAGAAGCTGGCTGTTTCGAAAAAATCCCGGGCAAAAAAACGGGATCATTGAACATTTATACCAAGGTGAGAAATGACTATAAAAAACCTGATTTACTATAATTTAATAGCTTTGACGAGTTTATTGCTATTTGGCTGTGCTTCAAATAAAAGCTTGGTCGGCGGATATCTGGAACTCGATACAGATATCAGTATCGAGTTTATTGTTGATGCTGACTGTAATCCTGATGAACTGGGAATCGGCTCGCCTTTATTTGTCCGGTTGTATGAGCTGAAAAATGCAAAAATGATGCTAAAGGCGGATTTTATCGACCTATATGAACAGGATAAAAAGATAATCGGCTCCGATCTAGTCGGTGAGGTGCATAAATTAAAACGGTTGAAGCCAGGTGAAAATAGAACAGAACAATTGGTGCTGGATTCTAAAACACAATATATTGCCCTTTATGCGGAATTCCTGAATTTTAAAGATTCGAAGTTTAAACTGGTGATTCCTGTTGTTATCAATAACGTTTTCAAAAATACGGCGGTGATCCGAATATCAGGAAACGAAATGTTTTTAAACGAATCGGTTAATTGAAGCGGTATTCGTTAGCGACACCGGAACTAAAACAATGAGCTCCAAATATGTCTTTAAATAACAAGGTAGTCTGGTCAGAGGGGATGTTTCTTAACCCTCAGCATTTTCAGCAACAAGAGCGTTATATGGAGGTGCTGGTTGATAGTAAATATTCGGCCCTGGGGGCTTATCGCTGGGGGATTTGGAATTTTGATATCGATCAAAAACTTCTCGGCCTGGGGAAAGTCTCGATGGTCAGAGGGCGAGGCGTCATGCCGGACGGTACACCGTTCGATTTTCCTGGCGTTGATGCACCACCGGCCGTTATTGATATCGCCGAGAATACGCAGAATGAAATTATCTACCTGTGTCTTCCGGTAAAGCGTGAAGGCGCCAGAGATATCGTTTCGGATGATAGCAGTCAGAATCTGGCCCGGTATGTCCGCTCCGAACAGAAAATTCGCGATGTTTCCAGTGACTCGGGTGAAGCGATATCGATAGACGTCGGGCAGCTAAATTTAAAATTATTATCCGCTTCAGATGACTTAAGCGGGTATATCAGCGTTGGCATTTTACGTATTTTAGAAATACGTGATGATAAAAATATTCTGCTTGACGATTCATATATTCCGACTTGTCTGGATTGCAGCCAATCTCCCCGGTTATCAGGTTATCTGTCGGAAATAATCGGATTGTTACATAGTCGTGGCGAAGCCATTGCCGGTCGACTGGCGGATGCCAACCGAGGTGGCACCGCGGAGGTTGCTGACTATATGCTACTGCAATTAATCAACCGGCTTGAGCCGAGGCTGCGGCATATGGCGCATATTGCCGGTTTACACCCGGTCGACCTGTTCGCGCAAGCGGTACAGTTGGTTGGCGAGCTGGCAACATTTACTAGCAGTGAAAAGCGTGCCGGACAATTTCCGGGTTTTAGTCATGATGATCTAGAAGCAAGCTTTACTCCGGTTATGACTGCTTTAAGAAATAGCTTCAGCACCGTACACGAGCAAACGGCAATTAGCCTGAAACTGGTGGATAAAAAATACGGTATTCGGGTAGCCGAAATTGTCGATCGGTCGTTAATCGGTAGCGCAGTTTTTGTATTGGCAGCCAAAGCAGATATGCAGGAGGAATCGGTGCGTAATCATTTACCCGCCCAGGTACGAATCGGACCCGTTGAGCGTATCAGGCAACTGGTAAATGCGGCTATGCCGGGAATCGTAATGAAACCTATCCCGGTAGCACCCAGGCAAATTCCATTTCATGCGGGTTATAGCTATTTTCAATTGGAACCACATAGCGAATACTGGAACGAGCTAAAACACTCCGGTGGATTTGCCATACATGTTGGCGGAGATTTCCCCGGACTGGTACTCGAATTCTGGGCTATTCGGCAATAGCAATCAGATTAATAGTGTCTTATCAAAGATGCTGCAGGAGTCAATAATGCCATCGGATAAATTCGACAAAACAGTATTCAGACAGCCGAAATTGAATTCTGACAAGACGGTAGTCAGGCCAGCTCCAGGTGGCAGATCTACTGCAAGAACGGAACCTGCTTCGACTGCTACCCCAGCACCACCCCGGATTCAGCCGACTCAGGCTCAATACCAGCCGCAGCCAACGGTACAATACCAGCCCGAGTCCAGCGCTCCACCTCCGGGTTTGCAGGTATCAGCCAATTTCGAGACCCGCTGCGGATTAAATCCGCTAGTCCATGCCGCATCAACTTTAATCGCAGTATTCGAAAAAACGCGCCAGTCTGTGTCGCATGGCGATGTTGGCGGCCTGCATCAGCGACTGGCTAGCGAGATCAAGCTTTTCGAAAATAAAATGAAAGAGCTGCGAATTCAGCCCGAAGTCATTCTTTCTGCCCGTTACTGCGTTTGCACCGCGCTTGACGAGGCCGTTCTCAATACACCCTGGGGTTCGGAAAGCGGGTGGTCGCAGCGAACTTTGCTGAGCATATTCCACAACGAGACAGCGGGCGGTGAAAAGTTTTTCCAGATACTTGAACGAATGAGGGAATACCCTGCTGAAAACGTCGATATCCTGGAGTTATTGTATATTTTTCTCAGTCTTGGCTTCGAAGGTAAATATCGGGTCGTGCATAGAGGACGTGATGCAATCGAGCAATTGCGCGATGATTTGTTTTCAAGTATTCGTCGACAGAGAGGGGAGTACGAGCGCTCGTTGTCACCGAGCTGGCAAGGACTGGGTAATATCCGCAATTCACTGGCCAGTTATATTCCACTATGGGTGGTTGCCAGTGTGTTGGGGGTGATTCTAGTAATGAGCTACTCGGGATTTCGATTCTGGCTATTCGAATCTTCGGCCCCAGTGGTTGCCAAACTCGACGAAATAACTGACATGAAGGCCGCCGAGCAGAGATAATCTGATCGCTGAGACGATAAAAATAAACGTCGAATATTGCGGATTGAAACATTAAGAGTATGAAAAAAATAATTGGTTTTATTACTAATAGAATCGTGCTATCGGTCGTAGGGCTCATTGCGTTGGCGGTTATTATCTGGTTTGTCGGACCGGCTATTAAATTTGGTGACAATAATACCGCGCCGTTAGCCAGTGAATTTACCCGATTGATAGCCGTTATCATTCTGCTGCTGTTGTGGGGTTTGAATAACCTGCGGATTCAGTTAACTAACAAGAAAAAAAATGAAGGGCTGCTGGATGACCTCGAGCAAAATCAGGAGTTAATGGGCGACAATGCTTCGAGCGATCAGGCCAGCGAGGAGTATAGCCTGCTAAACCAACGTTTTTCCGATGCGCTATCAACGCTGTCTAAATTAAAATTCAAGGGTAAGAAGCGATCGAGAGCGCTGTATGAATTACCCTGGTACATCATCATAGGGCCTCCGGGTTCGGGTAAAACAACGGCTCTGGTCAATTCAAGCCTGGAATTTCCTTTGGCTGATCAATTCGGTAAGGCAGCATTGCAGGGTGTGGGCGGAACGCGAAACTGTGACTGGTGGTTTACCAATGAAGCCGTACTTATTGATACCGCAGGACGATACACCACACAGGACAGTCACAAGGTAGTCGACAGTAGTGCCTGGGAAGCCTTCCTCTCGCTACTCCGGAAAAACCGTCGACGTAGACCCGTGAATGGCGTTCTGGTGGCTATCAGCGTACAGGATCTGCTGTTCCAAACAGAGCAGGAAAGAGCGCAGCACGCCAAAACTATTCGAACGCGTATTGACGAGTTAATGCAAAAGCTCGAAGTCCGTTTCCCGCTTTATCTCGTGTTAACTAAAACTGATTTGATTTCCGGATTCTCTGAATATTTTGAAGATTTATCCAAAGAGGATCGTGAACAAGTCTGGGGTATTAGCCTGCCCAATGCCGCAGATCCGTCACAGAGCCCGGATTTTGATTTTTTTGGGCAGGAATTAAACCGACTGATTGATCGTTTGTACTCACGAGAATTATCGAGAATTCATCGGGAACGCGACATCAAACGACGGGCATTGATCCAGGGCTTTCCACAACAGCTGGAAAACGCCCGCGGGATCATCGATGCATTTGTCAGGCAAACATTTGTTAAAAATCGCTACGAATTTCAGCCGTACTTACGTGGTGTTTATTTTACCAGTGGGACCCAGGATGGCTCCCCAATAGACCGTATGATGAGCGCCGTATCGGCCAATTTTGGCTTCGATCAACAGACACATCTGCAACAAGTGCAAGGCAAGAGTTTTTTCCTGGGAAGTTTATTCCGGGATGTCATTATTCCTGAGTCGGAGCTTGTTGGTTCTAATCGGAAATTTGAATTGTTGATCAAGTGGTCGAGACGCGCCGCCTATTTGACCTTGTTTGTAACGGTAACCGGTCTGCTGGTTGCCTGGGTTGGCAGTTTGAATCGACATAATGCGTATATGGCTGAAGTAAGTACCTATATTGGCGAGTTCGATCAGGAACAGAGACGGATTCAGGACTGGAACAAAGATTTAAGGGCCGTCGTGCCATCGCTCAACTCACTTGCGAATGCGAGTATTGTTTACGATCAGGACGAACATCCCTGGTTGAGCGGCTTTGGACTCTATGATGATAATGTCGATAGTTCTGCTAATGCGGCTTATCAATCTCAATTACGCGTCGGCCTATTACCCAGGCTGATCCGCTATCTGGAAGAAAAAGTAGCCAGCGGACACAAAGGAGGTGATTTATATCATAACTTTCGAACCTATCTGATGTTTAATAAAGTCGACAACATGGACCGCGATCTCGTCATCGAGTGGTTTAAAGACGACTGGAAGGAATCGATGAAAGGTGAAGCCAGCACTCGGCAGGCGCTCGAGCAACATCTTGAAACGTTACTGAAACTCGATATTCCACCTCACGAACTCAATGCGAAACTGGTTAAACAGACCCGGCAACTTTTGTTGCGAGTGCCGGTTCATCAGCGTATTTATAGCCGCATACGCACCCGTGCCGAGTACCGACGAAAGGTTAATTTGCTCAATTTGTTTGGTGAATCGGTTCGCGAGAGCTTTCACCAGAGTGAGTCGGTAGAAAGCCGTCTACAGCTGCCATACATGTTCACCAAAGAAGGCTATGACAGCATCGATTTCTCGACTGACTCACCGGTAATTGCCGATATTGTCAACGAGCGTTGGGTTTTATCCGATGACGAAAAGAAAAAGGTAGACTTCGTCAAAGACGATCTTGAAGAAATCAGCCAGAAGGTCGAGGAACTCTACTATGCGGAATTTATTACGCACTGGTCCGGGGTGCTCAAGGCACTCGAGGTGGCCGAATTCAAGTCGTTAAATCAGGCTGCTGATGTCCTATCAAAATTCGTCGATCCGGTCTATTCACCATTACAGGCAATTCTTCAGGTAACCGCTGAAAATACTCAGCTATCCTCTCAACTGCTTCAGAATCTAAACGATGATCAGAGTGAAGAAGGCGCCGGTAAGGTGACTGCCGTACTCGCCGAGCAGTTTAAAGGTAACAAGGTTGATGAATTTTTTAGACCGCTCAATGTATTGTTGCGTGAGAGCAAGAAAAATCCGGTACCGATCAAGGCGGTTGTCGAAAAACTCTCACAGTTAAAAGAATTTCTAGGCGAAATTACCCTTTCGCCCAACCCGAATAAAAAAGCCTTTGAGGTCGCACTTGCCCGCTATAAGCAGGGTTCCGGTAACGCCATTACCAGATTGAGAAAATTTTCGAAGAATCGTCCCGAGCCGGTCAGACGTTGGCTTGATACTTTATCCGATCAAAGCTGGAAAGTGATTTTGTCAGCAGCCCGTCGACATATAAACAGCGAATGGAAAAACCAGGTATATGGATTTTACCGGGAGGCGCTGGCTGGCCGATATCCGTTGTCGCGCAAATCGAAAAATGAACTGGCCGAACTCGATTTCAGCGATTTTTTCAAACCTAAAGGCAAGATGGATACATTTTACCTGAAGAACGTTAAACCATTTATACATTCGCGTAAGAAATGGAAGAATAAAACTGTTGATAAACGCTCACTGGGTTTGAATAATAAAGCCCTGGCACAAATTAAAAAAGCGCAAAGCATCAAGAATATCTTTTTCCGCAAAAGTGCCGAAATACCTGGTATATCTTTTCAGCTGAAACCTTATCGGCTTAGTAAAAGTGATGCGCGTTTCTGGCTCGATGTTGGTGAGCAGCGTATCAGTTATAACCATGGTCCTAAATTTTGGAAAGATCTGTACTGGTCTGCTGCTGAACAAAATAATCGAGTCAGACTGGTATTTGAGGATTTGGACGGTAACCATCATGAAAGGTCATTTGAAGGACCCTGGGCCTGGTTAAAATTACAGGATCAATCCAGGGTCTCCAAAACCCAGCAGTCCAATACCTATCTGGTTGAATATAGTGTCCCAGATTTACATATAATGAAATTCCTCATTAAAGCAAAAAGTTTCAACAACCCCTTCAGCCGAAATTTACTTGGTTCATTTAGATGCCCGGAGAACATCTAGATGCGTACAGATAGTCCTATTGGCTTATACGGAAAGCTACCCGCCTACGGTGACTTCCTGTCGAGAAATTTGAACAGTGATTTCCTGCAGCCCTGGGACGAGTGGTTACAATACTATGTCTCGGCCTCGAGAGAACAGATTGGTGATGGCTGGCTTGATATATACCTGACCAGCCCGATATGGCGGTTTGTATTGTCGGCTGGTGTAATAGATGGGCAAAACTGGGCCGGTCTGATAATGCCCAGTGTTGACCGGGTGGGTCGGTATTTCCCGATAAGTATTGTCAAGTCGCTTTCAGCGAATCTGTCACCCGTCCATTTTCTGTTTTCTGAACAGGCCTGGTACGAAGGAATTGAATCGTTGGGATTATTGGCGCTGGAAGAAAATATAGACGTAGATGAATTGATTGTGAGCGCTGATGAGATTGCTCTGGAACCGCAGGCAACCTATCAGCCGACTAACCATCTTGGTGAACCGGGTGGCTACGTGATGGGATTTGCTGAAACTGATCAGGAATGTTTAATCGCAGGGTTACCTTATTTGTTGGATGCCTCATTGAGTGCAGGCCTTTCCAGTTTCAGCCTCTGGCAAACACCTGGCTCTGAACTAATCGCATCATCGATTTTCTGTTGCCAGGGCTTACCGCCGGTAGGGGGTGTCGCAGCCATGATTGATGGCCAATGGCAGGCCAGGAACTGGAAAATTCCCTATAACCTGAATTCATAACTGGCCATTTTTTATAACAATCAATACCGGGTTCAAACAGGGTTTCATGAAATGAAAGATATCACTGTCAGGCGACCAATTATATGGAAGTCCGCACATGATACCAATGTCGGGGTGACGAGGGAGTTGAATGAAGACTCACTTCTGTCACTCCCGCAAAAGCTGTTTTGGGCTATCGCCGATGGCATGGGCGGATATGAGGCGGGTAATGTTGCAAGCAATATGATCGTGGCATCATTGCAGGAACTCGGCAGTCGCGATAGTCTGAATCAACTGGTTAATAGCATCGAAGACCGATTGCTCGACGTCAATCATCGGATTCTTGAATATGCCGATATCATGCTTGAAGGCAGAACCCTGGGCAGTACGGTGGTCTCGCTGGCGATAAAAGGCCGGGTAGGTGTTTGTCTATGGGCTGGTGATTCGCGTTTGTATCGATTTCGTAATCAGCAACTCATTCAATTGTCACGTGACCACAGTCAGGTCGAGGAACAGATCCAACAGGGTTATATCACGGCTGAACAGGCGGAAAACCATCCCGAATCAAATGTCATAACGCGTGCCGTGGGCGCCCACCATCAGCTTTATGTAGATATCAATATGTTCAGTGCACAACTGGGTGATATTTTTCTATTGTGTAGCGATGGCTTGTACAACATGGTATCAAGGGCGGCGTTAATAGAAACACTGTCGAGCTGCCCCATCGATCGGGCCGTCGGAAGTCTGATTCAACAGGCAATTGATGGCGGCGGCAGTGATAATATTTCGGTAATTCTGGTAAAAGGTGAACAGGGTACAGGCCCGAAGCCGCAACAGCAGCCAGCCGGGCAGCAAGAATGAAGGACGAGAATCCCGATAAAACAAGGATTAAATCTAAAACTCAGGCCAGGCAAGACGCTACGCGAATCGCACCGGTTAAGCGGCAATCTGAAAAGACCAGTAACAAAACCCGGGTAGCAAGGCCTAAACGAAAACAACCGCCCCCTACAAATGCGACACGATTTGACCCAAAAAGAGGCGGCGCGGCTGATAAAACGCGTGTTCCGCCCAATATAGAATCCAGCCAGCAATCGGCCGGCGAAAAAACCTACACACATATTTTGAAAGAACGTTTTATTCTGGAAGATGTGCTGGGCACTGGTGGTATGGGAGTCGTATACAAGGCGAAAGATTTGCTCAAAGTGGAAGCACAGGATAGGGACCCCTATGTTGCTATCAAGGTTTTAAGTGAAGAATTCAAAGCGCATCCGGAAGCATTCATTTCCCTGCAACGAGAATCGCGTAAATCACAGCGTATTGCGCATCCCAATATCGTCAACGTATACGACTTTGATCGGGATGGTGATACCGTTTTCATGACGATGGAATTTCTCGATGGTGAGCCACTGGATGAATTGATAGAGCGATATAAAACAACCGGATTGCCGACCGACGAGGCCTGGGAAATTATTCGTGGTATGACTTCTGCGCTGATCCACGCACATGCCGAAAAAATCATCCATTCAGATTTCAAACCGGGTAATGTTTATGTAACAAAAAAGGGCGTGGCTAAGGTGTTTGATTTTGGTATAGCAAGGGCGGTCGCTCAGGTTGAACATCTAGAGGACAATCCAGATGACAAGACATTATTCGATGCCGGAAATCTGGGCGCTTTGACGCCAGCTTATGCCAGCCTTGAAATGCTCGAAAGTGAAGAGCCGGATGTACGCGACGATATTTATGCACTGGGCTGTGTCGCTTTCGAAATGCTGACGGGCGAGCATCCATACAACAAGGTGCCGGCAGACGAGGCAGAGCGCCAGGGTTTGAAGCCAAAACGCATTGGCCATATCAAGAAAAGGCAATGGCGTGCAATCGAGCAGGCAATCGGTTTCAGACGGGATGCCCGGCTGGCTTCGGTCAAGGAATTCGAAGTTCAAATAAAGCCGAAGTTAAAATCTACTAACTGGCTGGTAACCATTCTGGCAATATTGTTTGCTGTGGGAATTTCAGCCTATTTTCTGATATTCAAGGAAGAGCCGAAGGGGCCTGAATTTTCAGAATTTGACATACGCAATGAACTGGAACTGAAAATCAGAATTGACTTCCTCAAGGAGGATGTCGGTTTATTGCTTAAAGATGCCAATTTTTCCGATCGATGGCAGAATTCTATCTGGAAAGATATCTCCGACCTCGCCATATTGACCAAGGGAGAAGATATCTGGGTCGATGATCAAAAAAAGATAATATTTGACCGGTATATCGAAAAAATCGAAGCTGGAATCAGAGAAAGAAAATACACTCGTGCGGAAAACTATATCCAAAATGCAAGGCGTTATAGTTCGGAGGAATTTGTGCTCGACGAATTTAGTCGCTTGATTGCAACTGGAAGAAAACACTTACAGGCCAGAAAAAAATTACAGGAAAAAAAATTGGCCGAAGATCAAAAGAAAAAACTGGCAGAACAGCAGGCGCGCCAGCAACGGCAACTGCAAAAGGATAAGGAGGAAAATCAGCAGCAGGCTGAAAAAATAGCGGAGCATCAGCAATTTAATGTGGCGCTGGATAATCTCAACAATCAACTGAAATGCCAGGCCAATCTTAATATGAGAAATCTGGAAACGGCGGTTAAAAAGCTAAAACAGCTTAATCCTGCTAAATATTCCCAGCTGGAGAAGGACGTTATCGATGCTCTCGCAGCCTGCATCATACAAATTGGCAAAGCATTTCCTGACCGCGCCAGAGCCGCCCAAAAAATCAGTTTAAAATTATTTAAATCGGCGACTCTCAGTAGTATCAATATTAAATCAAGAGACCCTTGCGATGTTTCTCTGGCTGGTTTGGGTTCACGTGGTAAGCGGGCCATTTGCAGGGATAAGCTCAAAATATCAGGATTCGGTCCGGAAATGGTGGTGATACCCGCCAACAGCAGACTCAGTTTGTTTGCCATCGGTAAATATGAAGTTACCGTTGCCGAAATAAACGTATTCTGTAAGGCATCTAAGTCATGTTCCGCATTGAAGCAGGAAGGTCAGATGCCGGTATCAGATATTCCGCTCAGCCTGGCAGAATCCTATTTAAAGTGGATAAGCCGACAAACCGGTAAAAAGTACCGCTTGCCTAGTAAGTCAGAATGGATTCATGCGGTTAAATCACGTGGCAAAAACCTCGATCCAAATAGAAACTGCGCTCTAAGTACTCGTGGTTTTGAGAAAGGTAGTAATCTGGTTAAATTCAGTGTAGGCAAGCAAAACCCCTGGGGCCTGGTTAATTATGTTGGTAATGTCCAAGAGTGGGTTTACGGTAGTGGTAGATCACTGCAGGCGGTTGGGGGTTCCTTTCGTGAGCCAATGGAAAGTTGTACAATCACCACCAGTAAAACGCATAATGGAAAAGCCGATAGCCATACCGGGTTCAGGGTATTGAGGGAGATAGCAAGTTAGGTTATGAGTGAAGCCAGTTATTCTTTGATGCTACGTAATTTATCGAGCGATTATTATCATAACCATATCGGATTTGTAGAATACCGAGCCCAGCGAAAAATCTTACTGGATAAAATTGACAAGGAAATGAATGGTACAGAGGCTGTTGACCATGATGCTACTAAGACCAGCGAGGTTTCCCCCGTTTTTATGCAAACGATCGGTTTTTTAAAAAATAAAGATATCGAAAGCTAGCTGCCGTTGTTGAATATATTCGAAACATTGGGTTAAGCAGACGTGCCTTAATCAGGCCTGGGTTAGCCAGAAAAACATAAATTGAAACTTAGAACATGAGGATGTTTCATGGATTTGGTAAAATTTTTTCAAACGGGTGGCGCGTTTATGTATCCAATTTTATTGATATTCTCGCTGGGTCTCGCAATAGCGATTGAGCGGTTTATCTATATATTGCAGACGCAAAGCAAAACCCGAAAATTTTGGAAACAACTGACGCCTATGCTAAAGGCACAGGATATAGGTCGCGCCATAAAGCTAACCGAAACGGTGAAAACGCCGCTCGCGACGATGTTGAATTATGGATTTGCGCGCAAGAAAAGCGAAGCTTCCCGAGCCGTCATCGAATCGGCGATGGAAGAGGGTATGATGGAAGTTATGCCAGATCTGGAGCAACGGACACATTACCTCGCAACTTTTGCCAATATTGCAACCCTGCTGGGGTTACTCGGCACCATCATCGGCTTAATCCAGGCGTTTACCGCCGTCGCCGGGGCCGACCCGGCTGAAAAGGCTGATTTACTATCGTCCAGTATTTCTGTCGCCATGAACACGACGGCTTTCGGGCTGGTTTCGGCGATTCCCCTCATTCTTATCCACTCGTTTCTGGTGACTAAAACGGCACGTCTTGTCGATAACATCGAAATGGCAGCGGTGAAGTGCCTCAATTTGATATCGGAAGAGTAACACTGGGAGTTGTTTCAGCATGAGGCTGGTTAGACGCAAAATGATCAAGGATGTGGTGGAGCTAAATATCACCGCCTTCCTGAACTTGATGGTAATTCTGGTGCCATTTCTGTTAATCACTGCGGTGTTTTCCCGGGTAACCATTCTCGAATTAAATTTGCCGCTAAAAAATGCCAAATTAATCGAAGCTGAAAAAATTACGCTCCAGTTGGAACTGATTGTGAGGCCTGATAGCTTTGAAATTCGAGATGGCAACCTGGGCCGAATAAAATACCTGACACGAGACTCCGAAAAAACCGACTGGAAGAGTTTTAGCAAGGTCCTGGTCGAAATTAAGTCCCGTTTTCCTGAAGAAAAGAATATCGTATTGTTAATTGACCAACGGGTGACCTACAAGACAATCATACAAGTCATGGACAGAGTATCCAGTGCAGAAATTGTCAATATTACCGAACTGGAGGAAGTGGAACTATTTCCTAATATTTCGATTGGTGATGCCTCCGATGTCGAGGCGATAATAGATACCACTGAGCCTGCTGCTAAAAAGGCGACAGAACAGTGATGCAAATGTCGAAGCGTGCGAAGCGCATGGAAAGGCACCGCGAGCAACGAAAGCGACCATCGGTCAATCTCGTTTCGTTAATGGATATTTTCACCATTTTGGTGTTTTTTCTGCTGGTCAGTTCATCTAATGTACAACAGTTGCCCAATAAAAAAGACATCCGATTGCCTACCTCGGTCGCGACCAAAGCCCCGCAGGAGACATTGATTATATTTGTTACCCGCGACAAAATTCTGGTGCAGGGTCGGGAAGTGGGGGATATCGCGAGCGCGCTAAATTCGGACAATATCCTCATTAAAGGATTAGTCGATGAGCTCAAATTCCAGTCCTCAAATAGCCGAATATTATCAGAATCTCATCCAAAAAATATCGGTAAAGCGATTACCGTAATGGGTGATGAAGAAGTTCCCTACCAACTCATTCGCAAGATTCTGGCTTCTTGCCGGGAAGTCAATTATACACGGATTGCATTTGCTGCCCTGCAAAAGCTTAGGGGCGGAGACAAGCCCTGATGTCGGCGGCTATTAACTATAACGATTTAGCATTATCCTGGACGCTGGAAAGTAAAACTGATCGGCGCTACAACCTGATTACTGTCATTGTCGTAATTCTAATGTTATCGGCGGCTTTCATCATGTCATCGGTTGAACTTCCGGAAGAAGAGCGGCAGTTGCGTCAGGAAATACCACCTCGAATTGCCAACTTCCTGCTTGAAAAAAAAAAGGTGGAGCCAAAGGTACAAAGACCCAAACCCAAACCCAAACCCAAGCCCAAGCCCAAGCCCAAACCAAAGCCCAAACCGATACCCAAAGTAAAAAAGATTCAGGAATCTAAAAAGGAACAAAAACCGTTAACCAAAACCGAGCAAAAGGCCCGGGAAAAGGCTGCCGAAAGCGGCCTATTGGCGCTGACCAATGAACTCGCTGATCTGATGGACACCGATGATATCAGTGCGATGGTGGGTGGCGCGGTTAAATCAGCTATTGTCTCGACCTCGACGCGTAATAATAATCTGGCGCTGTTACTTGCCGATTCCGGTGAAGGTAGTGGCGGCGTTGGTAATAATCAGGTAAGTACTACTATCGTTGGACAGGCAATCGCTTCAAAGCGTGAAGTTAGCGCCGTTAGGCAAACATTGATTCCAGAAGAATCAAAGAAGAAACAACTTGATGTTGAAAGCAAAAGCCAGACCAGGAGAAAAGGTGTGCGCACAGAGGAAAGTGTTACGCTTGTATTCGATCGAAATAAGAGCAAGCTTTATACGTTGTACAACCGGGCGCGACGAAAGAATCCCGGTCTGAAGGGAAAAATAATTCTTGAAATCACCATTGCGCCTTCGGGCAAAGTGACCAGAATTATCGTCGTGTCGTCTGCAATAAATGATAAGAACCTCGAATCCAGTTTGCTAAAACGCATTAAAGCATTCGATTTTGGTGCTCTTAAAGTGGAGCCAGTTACGGTGACTTATCCGATCGATTTTTTGCCGTCGTAGACGGCATTTAATCGAATTAATGAACATACATCTATTTGTTCCGGTCTATGAGACTATTAAATTTCCAATAACACAGGTTAAATCATGAAAGACGCCGTTATCGTAAGCACCGCTCGTACTCCCATTGGTCTGGCATTTCGAGGATCTCTGAACAATATTAAATCGCCAACGCTGATGGCGCATCCGGTCAAACACGCGGTCAATCGGGCTGGAATTGACGGGGCCGAAGTCGACGATGTTGTAATTGGAACGGTATTAAGCGCAGGCACTGCTGGTATGAATATCGCTCGAAATGCTTCTTTGGCAGCAGGATTACCAGTAACCGTATCGGCACAAACGATTGACAGGCAGTGCTCGTCCGGGTTGATGGCAATATCGATCGCTGCCAAGCAAATTATTGTCGATGGCATGGATATTGTGGTTGCTGGCGGGCAAGACAATATATCGGCTTTGCAGAACCAGTATTTGCAATGGGTTAGTGACAGCAAAGATGACAATGTCATGGCGAAAGTTGAACATGCCTATATGCCGATGTTGCTTACCGCTGAAAATATTATAAAAAAATTTGCTATCACGCGTAAAGCGCAGGATGAATATGCGCTTCAATCGCAGATGCGTACTGCGGCTGGACAAAAATCTGGTATGTTCGATGACGAGATAGTCGAAATACCGGCAATACGGGGGGTTAAGGACAAGGAAAGCGGTGAAGTCAGCTATTGCGATGTGACTTTGACATCGGACGAGGGTAACCGTCCACAAACTACGCTGGAAGGTTTGGCAAACCTGAATCCGGTCATTGAAGGTGGCGGTGTTACTGCTGGCAATGCCAGCCAGTTGTCGGATGGCGCCTCGGCCTGTGTGGTGATGGAAGCGAGCCTTGCCGAGAAACGCGGCTTGCAACCACTCGGTATTTACCGCGGTATGGCCGTGGCCGGTAACGAGCCAGAGGAGATGGGTATAGGTCCGATTTATGCAATACCTAAATTGCTCAAGATTAATGGCCTGAATATAGACGATATTGATCTCTGGGAAATTAACGAGGCGTTTGCCTGCCAGACTATTTATTGCCGCGATAAACTGGGTCTGGATAATGACAAATTAAATGTCAACGGCGGGGCGATCTCAATTGGCCATCCTTACGGCATGACCGGCGCCAGGCAAACCGGGCATATCTTGATTGAAGGTAAGCGGAGAGGGGCTAAGTTTGTCGTGGTTTCTATGTGTGTTGGCGGGGGTATGGGAGCTGCGGCACTTTTCGAGGTTGCCTAGACTGAACCAACCCCCTGGCTAAAATGGGTAAGGTGGTCAGTAAATAGAGGTCGCTGCTGGCTCTGGCTTGATTATTCAGCCTTTCGCCATAGTAACTTGGCTAGATATCATGACGTTTAGATGGCGTCCGGTTCTGGTATTGTGTCATCGCATGCTCTAGAGAAGTCACAGTATAATTGAATATGTCTTCGAGAATTGAAGATAGTTGATAAATTTCACGACTCCCCAGATGATATAATTGCAGTGCTTCGCCTTTTAGGCAGATATCTACCAGTTTGTCCGCACCTAATTCTGTTGAAGAGCCTTTTAGCGCATGCAAGCTCTCACGATATTCCAGATAGTCTTCGCCTATTGATGTTTTTATGGCCAGGACATTCCTGGCGCCCTCTCTGGCAAAGTTATTGACGAGTGAAGCGACGAATTCGGGATCACCTTCACCCAGTGCATCCAGTTTATCCAGAACCAGGCGATCATACCATTCTGATTCAGAAAAATTACTCTCTATCTGCCTGGTGCCGTTTCCGCGTTCTAATCTGAAAGGTTTTCTGGTGCCTGAAGATCGGATATTTCTTGATAACGACGCTATGCTTTCAAGCAGTCGATGGGAGTCAATAGGCTTAGATAGAAACTTGCTAGCGCCGGCGTTAATTGAAGTTTCTCTGGCCTCCGCTGTGGCATCCGCAGTTAGCATTATAGTGGGAATTCTGAATTGAGTATCCATGAATCGCAGCGACTTTATCACCTCGACACCGGATACCTCCGGCATATTCTTGTCAACAATGATCATTTCAATATTGTTGAAATCCTTACTAAGGATATCTAACGCCTGTTTGCCAGTATTGGCAATGCGTACATGGTGACCCGCATTTTGAAGAATTCCCTGAATAACCTGCCGGTTAACCGGATTATCTTCCGCAACGAGGATATTCAGACCTTTCGCGCCCTCGTGTTTGGCATAGTGTTCCTCCATGGTAGCGGTCCTGGTATTACTTAAATTGACGTTTAGAGCTGCATGCATGGCGTTAAATAGTAATCGCCTATCCGCCGGGTTTTCGATGGTAGAAATATAAAATTGATTCGTTCTGTTTGCATCGATCATCGTGTCGGAAGAATTAATCAGAACAAGTGTTGTATTGTCGGGGAAATTCTCCGATTTAATCATCTTGGCGAATTCGACTGCGTTGATATCGATCAGACTTGATTGGTCGACAATAACTGTTCCATAGGGCTTTTCATTCTCAATTGCCTGTAACAAGTGGGGCAACGCCCGCGTAGGCGTTCTAATCCAGTCAAATTTAACATTCCAGCATTTCAGGGATGGTCTGATAATCTCTGCAGTATCTTCATTTGCCAATAATAGTATTCGTTTTTCCGAAATGCTTGGCTCAGTGCCATTACTACAGGCGAACGGAATCTCGAACCAGAAAGTGGAGCCACAACCCTCTTGGCTTTCAACACCGATTGCACCTCCCATCAATTCAACCAGTTCTTTCGAAATGGTTGTGCCCAGGCCGGTTCCTCCAAATGCACGTGCCGTACTCGCATCGGCCTGAGTAAAATTTTCAAAAATTTTATCAAGGGCATTTTTATCTAACCCAATGCCTGTATCAGCTATATTAAATTTGATAACCGGATTCAATCTCGTTCCACCAACCAATCGTACGGATAATTCGACAGATCCTTTAGAGGTAAATTTAATGGCATTGTTAATCAGATTTACCAGAACCTGATGAATATACCTTTGATCTCCTATAAGCTTGAAAGGTGTTTCCGGGTCAATGTGGCAGGTAAGTCTGAGGCCTTTCTTTTCACTAAGAGGCGTGAGCATCAATAAGACAGTATTGACAAGACTATGCAAATCGAATTCCTTTGATTCGGTCAGTACTTTACCGGCTTCTATTTTGGAAATATCTAAAATATTTTCGATCAGTGCTAGCAGCGTATTGGCCGAACTATGCATCGACCCCACTAGTGCCTGCTGTTCATAGTTAAGGTTAGTTTCCCTGAGCAAATCACCCATACCAATAACGCCATTCAACGGCGTCCTGAGCTCATGGGACATATTAGCTAAAAACTGTGATTTGGCTTGATTGGCCTTTTCTGCCATATTGATGGCAGCATGTAATCTCTTGAGTAGAAATGCCGCATAAACCGGTAACAGACAAAGCATTAATAGCAGGCTGGTACCAAAGCTCTGGTTTTGTTGCCAATAATTACCCCCATATACGACTGCAGAGAATCCGACGATACTGATGCTCTGAGAAATATAGAGATAATTGACGCCATAACGAAAACCATTACCTAGTATCAACCAGATATAAATGAAAAATAAAGGGACGCTTCCTTCGCCGGAGTGAAATAGTAATAAAGATAAAGTTGATGTATCGACAATAGCGCCCACTATACGTCTTATGGCTGAAGGTATCGGGTTTAGCAAGATTGCGCCAAAAATCGCCAGCGAACAGACCGTATATACTAAAGACATTGAACTCGCGAGCGTAAAATTTAGACTGCCAAGGGAAAATAATACTCTGGAAAAAGAATCGTGTGTTCCAAATGGAAGAAATATGTAAATGACGACAAGAAAGCAAATTACGATCCGAATTTTGGCCTGGGCAGGTTCTAAATCACCGGTTTTCTTCAGACGCTGCTGAATTCGCGTGACCCAATATTTGTATTCAAATGCAGTTTTCATGTGAAAATGCTAATTGCAACTAATTACCATCGCTAAAATCTATCTGGATTTTTTCAATCTTGGACAGACGCTCGAAAAATGCGTTAACGCAACTCGAATCAAATTGTGTACCGGCATGCTTCCTTAAATACTGCAGTGCATCTTTAAATGGCCAGGGTCGTTTATAGGGACGTGAGGATACTAAAGCATCAAAGACATCAGCGACCGATACTATACGTGCGACCAGAGGAATATCCCTTCCTGCGAGACCGTTCGGATAGCCGGTACCATCGAATCGTTCGTGATGATTCAATGCGATGATGGAACCGGTTTGTATATAACGCGACTGGCTATTTGATAAAATACCGTGGCCAATCAGAGTATGGCTTTGCATTACATCCCATTCTCCGGGCTCAAATTTTCCTGGCTTCAACAATACATTATCGGGGATACCGATTTTACCGATGTCATGCATCGGTGCTGCATACTCAATTTCATCGCATTCCTCAGCGCTAAAACCCAATTCCTCGGCGATTTGTCGCGAATATTTCGCCATGCGTACGACGTGATAACCGGTATCTTCATCCCGATATTCACCGGCTTTGGCGAGACGTAACAGAATTTCCTGTTCACGAGCAACTATTTTATGGGTGGCAACCTCAACCTGTCTTGCCAGCCAGTCGGCTCGATCCTGAATAATTGATTGCTGTTCGTGCAATTTTAAAAGGTTACGACAACTGGTGCGACATTCGATCTGATCGATAGGGCGAGTGAGGAATGCTGTAGCACCCGCCTCGAGGGCATCATAACGAACTGATTTCTCGCTCACTACGGTGATCATCATAATTGGAATATCATGACAGGCCGATTTTTGCCGAATTTGTTGAATGAGTTCGACGCCGTTAATATCGGGCATACGGTAGTCGGTTATGATTAAATCGGGGTGGTTGGTATCTAACCAGCTTAACGCCTGTATCGGGTTATCAAAAGACTCCACAAGGACATCTTGTTCGGCCTGCTGAATTATTTTAGCTAGAATTGTGCGACCGGTAGATTCATCGTCCACAATCAGTACTTTTCGTTGTTTACGCAATACACTGAGTCGACGTGCATTTTCGTAAGGCTGAACATTAGATTTTTCTTTAATGCTTCCTGATTTTTCTCGTTTTAAAAGCAATATAAACCCCGAATTTATCCAGCCGGACATTTCAGTTTATACCAAATTAAAATTTGTGAGGAAATTTTGGCCGGAAATATGAACTAGCTCACGTTCATATTTTGTGGATTCAAGAAAATATATTAAAAACAAAGAATTAAAGGGAAATACTCTGAATTATTTTAATTGCATCTTATAACGCTTTGGATTTTATAAAGAATGGCAGAGGTTTTTCCAAAGACTTTAGTTTGTTGGGAATATAAAATGATTTTCGAACCCTTCTGGCACTGCTTCACAGACACTTAATGAAAAAATTCAATCCTTTTTTTTGCATGATATTATTTTTAAGCAGTATCTTGACGGCCTGGGCGGGTGGTTCAGATGCGGGGCTTGAAATATTTGAATCCAGGCAGCTATTGATTGCAGGAAAACTCATACGACTGGAAATTGCTGACACCCCCAATCGGCGTCGGCAGGGTTTAATGTTCCGTTCAAGGCTAGGGGATAATGCAGGTATGATTTTTACCTATAAAGAGGCTGGTGATCATCGAATCTGGATGAAAAATACGTTGATACCGTTAACCGTAGTGTGGATTGACAAGATGGCGACCGTGATCGGAATTAAGAAAATAAATCCCTGTAAGCAGGAAAAATGTCCAGTTTATAGTGTTTTATCACCTTCGAAATACATTATAGAATTCAATATCAAATATAATGATTTAAAATTCGGTGATCGCATACCGGCCATACTCGACTTTTAACTGGCGGTAAAATCCGGGGTAATGGCTTGCTAGAAATAAAGCGACAGATCCCTGTGTACGGCCAGGCAATCGGCGATGCTTTCAGCCTGATCACCCGTCAAGCGGGTTTGCAATCGCATACCAATGGTTTTGGCGATGGCCTGGTCATAGGTTTCGAGATCCTGTGAAAGATCTTCTTTGGCACGGTTATGCCAATCAATTTCGAATTCCATTCGCTCAGCTGCTTTTAGAATCTGCGCAATTGCATTCGCCGGTTTCGGATTATTGCCGCGTAAGGCACGCCTGGCTTTGGATAAAAACGACCTGACCCGACTCATCTCGGTTAAAGTATCGATATCGGTCTCAACCGATTTGATCGATGCCATTGCGTCCCTGGCCGACTGTTCTTTGATAGCATCGATTAATGGCAATATTTTATCATTCTTATCTACCAATTGTTCAGACTCAGATAGCATGCGCCGGACTGTAACGATGGTTTCATAGCTTTCATCAACATTTGAACGGTAATCCCGGCGGGCGCGTGTAGCCGCTTGGGCGATGGCTTTGAATTTTGCGTGGGCGGATTCCCAGTTGTCGGGTATTTGAGAAAGTAGTGCATTCTGTTCCTTTTCCAGTTCAGTTATTGTAGCTCCGATTTTTGCCAATTTACTTTCATCGACCGTATCTGCAAATCCCAGGCGTTGGCGATTATCCTGTAAATCTTCGATTTGCTTGCCTATGCGTCGGGCCTGCTTCTGAATTTGCCTTACCTCGGTATGGAGGGGGCGATACTCGGTCGAATACTCTTCAAGCTTATGCGAAGTCTCACGAATGGCTTCCACCATGGCAAAGGTCTTTCCTGCTTTGGCATAGCTATCATTTAACCGGTCCTGGTAAACTTCGGGGAGATAACTGATATTGGCCGTTTTAATTCGCTCAATACTGGCTTCAATAGTCCCACGCTGATTATCGTAGTCAGTAAAAATATAACTTTCGAGGCACTCCTGTAATTTGGGGTTACTCGGCGGGGGGGCCGTATCCGAAACCAAATGTGTCTTGTTTGGTAGATAATTAACCAAACCTGGAAATGCGCCAGCGATGACCAAACCTAGCAATTGCAAGCCAATAAATGCCGAAGCTCCCTTATATATCTGCAAAGTACGGACACTTGGTGGTGCGACGCCACGCAGGTAAAACAACGAAAAACCAAATGGCGGCGTTAAAAATGATGTTTGAATGTTCAGACCGATCATGACCCCGAACCACACTGCGGTTACATTCGCACCGGGATCCGCGAGTAGTATGGGTGCAACGATTGGCACAACAACTACCGCGATTTCCAGAAAGTCGAGGAAAAAACCGAGGAAGAATATAACGGCCATGACCACAATAAACTGTGTCCAGAAGCCTCCGGGCAGGCTGGTTAGATGTTCTTTAACCAGTTCTTCTCCTCCGAAGCCTCTAAAAGCGGAAGTCAACATCGCCGCACCAATCAGGATGATAAAAACCATTGAGGTGGTTTTTGCCGTTTCCGTCATCACACCACGCAGGGTATCGTCGATACGATGAGTACGCAGAATCGCCCACCCGACAGCGAACAATAACGCCGTAGCTGCGATACAGGCGAGCAGGATGCCTGTCAAGTCGTAACCGTTCTGTATATTTTTAATATTCAGGTCGAAAAAGTTCAATAAAATGACAATGGCTATTACTGCAGTAATGGCGATTGCAGCAGGCCAGTAAGCTCGGGGTCTACCTTCCATCAATCGGTAACTACCCATTAGCATGGCGCCAATCGCACCAATTGCTCCAGCCTGGTTAACCGTGGCTACACCGAGAATAATTGAACCCAGGACAATAAAAATCAGGGTTAATGGTGGTATTAATGCCAGCAGAACATTGGCGAGGAATTTCCGGTCGTAGGCACCGTCAAACGGTACCGGAGGGGCTTTTTTAGGGTCGATTAAGGCGGAGATTAAAATATAAGCCATGTATAAGCCGACCAGAATCATGCCGGGAATAAAAGCACCCATAAACATGTCGCCCGCGCTCGCAGTGACGACATCAAAATCGCCGGGCATCGAGAATTCCCCGGTTGCTGCTTTGTACGCAGCTTTTCGCGCGGTAGCCGCCTGATCGGACGCGCTGGATAATTGATCTGCCAGGATTATGAGCACGATCGACGGCGGTATTATCTGACCGAGTGTGCCCGATGCACATATAGTGCCGCATGCGAGAGACTTCGAGTAATTGTTACGCAACATCGCCGGTAATGAAATCAGGCCCATGGCGATGACTGTCGCACCGACAATGCCGGTTGTTGCGGCCAGTAGTGCGCCGACGAAAACCACAGATATGCCCAAACCACCGGGTACGGGACCAAACAGCTGGGCCATCGCAACGAGCAGATCCTCCGCAATTTTGGAGCGTTGCAGCATGATGCCCATAAATATGAATAGTGGAATGGCAATTAGTGTATCGCGCTCTACCTCCCAGTAGAGACTTCGAAAATTGGTGACACCGGCACTTAACCATTGATTGGGGCCGCCGAGAGCGAAATAGGCATCGGTATCACCTTCAAATAGATAGCCGGAAACCGCGGCAAGGGTTATTGTAATGATCGCAGCGCCGGGTAAAGAATAGGCTACGGGAAAACCCGAAGTCAGTGCAAACACCATAATAAGGACAAGCAGGATGAGGAAATACATTTCCATAGCTAGCCTACCTTCTCGGCATTAACCAGCTCTTTAAAAGTCGGTTGATTTTCCAGATCATTTGAATCAGAAAGCTGTGAGATGTTAAATAACAGATAACCAACAAACTGCACCAGCATAGATACTGAATAGACGACCAAAAATCCCGCCATAAGATATTTGACATACATACCGTAACCACTTTGAGACACTTCGAAGCTGAGCAGCGGGCTGTTAATACTGTTACCCCTGCCACCCATACCCTGCATGAGAATTACCCAGCAAAGAGGAATCCCGAGAAAAGCACTGCCGATAGAATCAAACCAGGCTTTGGTTCGACGGCTAAATCCGGTGTATATCACATCGACGCGAACATGGCCTTCTTCAATCAGTGTGTAAGCGCTAGCAAACAGGAATAACGCGGCATACCAGAAACGTACAATATCCCCCATAAAGGCCTGCTCGTAAGAAAATACAAATCGTGTCACGACAATTAAAAATTCGGTCAATACCACCATAAGCGCAAGCCAGGCAAAACTAACAGTCTTTATTCGAGCGGCAATAAACAGTGATAATATTATCAGCGGGTAGTGGACATAGGTTCCGCGAAAAATGGGTCGACCGAGTTGCTTTGTCAATTCCTCGCCAACCCAGAATTCGAGGAAGTCCTCAACCCGCAAAAACGAGATGACCATATCTGCGAATCCGACCAGGAAAACCCACCAGAACGAAAAGCGAATTATATAAGCCGCGATCACTGCAAAACGCAGAGAATCGTCTTTCATGCTGCGATTTTGTGTTCTTATCGTGTAGACAACACACAACAGTAACACAAAAATATAGGCATAGAATTGTATCCAGCCCTGTCTCATCTGTTCACTGTTTAAGGGTGTATTGGGTTTTTCAAGTCCGAAAAATCCATAGTGCGAAAACAATGCGAAGACGCCAGGCAACTTTTGCCAGAATACCAGGTAGTTATTGATTAGATACAGAAAGACACCGACCACCATCATATAGGCGAGGGCGCGGGAAATCAGTGCAATATTAATACGTAGCATTGACTAGGGAATGTTTACAGTCGAAAGAAAACGGAGTCCGAAGACTCCGTTTTCATACTGCTTTAAGGTCGCTATCTAAAGTCCTAGTACGCGGTTGCGTTGCGCTACATAGGCCTGATCGGAGATCTTGGCCCAGGCACCGACTTCGTTACGCGATTTGAGGAAACTCAGGTGAATTTTCTTCGCCAGAGGGCTGTGCTGTTGAACTTCGTCAAATACTTCGGCTGCAGCATCGCCAAAACTGTCGTAAATATCATCACTGAAACTCTTGAGTTTGACGCCCTGATCGGAAATCAGGCTAGCCAGAGAAGCGCCATTTTTAGCATTGTATTCGGACATCATGATAGAGTTTTCGGTTTCGGCTGCCGCTTTGATGATTGCCTGGTCCGATTTGGAGAGACCATCCCAGAATTTTTTGTTCATGCCGAGCGACAACTGTGCTGCCGGTTCGTGCATGCCCGGATAATAGTAGTATTTGGCGGCTTCGTAAAACTTCATAAAACTGTCGTTCCAGGGGCCAACCCATTCGGTTGCATCGATAGCACCAGACACCAGATTTTCATAAATTTGGCCACCCGGCAAAGATACCGGTGAGGCGCCAAGTTTGGCAATAACGTCACCTCCAAGCCCTGGCATACGCATTTTCAGACCCTTGAAATCAGAGGCGGAGTTCATTTCTTTTCTAAACCAGCCGCCCATTTGCACCCCGGTATTTCCACAGGGCAAACACTTGAGGCCGAAATCCGCCGCGACCTCGTCCCACAATGCCTGACCGCCACCAAATTGCATCCAGGCGTTGATTTCTGTGTAAGTCATGCCAAAGGGTACGGCGGTAAAGTAAGCCCAGCCCGGATGCTTGCCTTTCCAGTAATAGTCGGCGGCGTGATACATTTGTGCGTTACCGGATGCAACTTCGTCGAAAGAGTCGAATGCCTTTACGCGTTCGCCGGCGGCAAAATAGTTTACTTTGATGCGACCGTCGGTCATTGCTGTCAAACGCTCCGCGAAGCGTTGGGCGCCGGTACCCAGGCCAGGAAAATCACGCGGCCAGGTCGACACCATGGTGATTTCAATTTGTTTAGCGGCGATAGCTGGTGCAGAAACAGCAGCTGTACCGGTAGCGAGTGCGGCGGCTACACCACCTTTGAGGATATCACGACGTTTCATTACTCTAGTATCTCCGTTGATTGATATTGGTTAGCATATTTATAATCAGGATTAGCTTAGATCAGTCCCCTTTGTATTATTTCAAAGTGTTTTAAGCAAAGATCTACGGCTAGCCCTTGTATTCTGTCTTTTCTTTAAAGATTATTCAAGCTGCTTGAGCCGGATATTAAGTTGAAACCTGATTCACATGACTTTCGAAACGACCATATAGGCATGAACATAATCCATACCATGTCCTTCGGGATTATTCCCTACCA
>CAZYYM010000048.1:0-26075 GCA_964651385.1 uncultured Gammaproteobacteria bacterium
TTAATGAAGGATACGACAGGCGTCATGGTCGTTGCGCGTAATTTAATAGCGCACCGCAGCCTGGTCGATCAACTGCAGCAAAGGCTGGTTAAAAGGGAATATATTGCTATTACTCAGGGTATGATTACCGCGGGTCGAACCATCGAAACCGGCATAGCGCGACATCCGGTCAACCGCAAAAAAATGGCGGTGTCGGAAAAGGGTAAACGGGCGATTACACATTTTCAAGTGGTTCAGAGGTTTAAACACCATAGTCTGATTGATGTGCAGCTTGAAACCGGTCGCACCCATCAGATTCGCGTGCATCTGGCCCATATCAAACATCCGTTACTTGGTGATCCAGTGTATGGTGGACGTGAGCGGATACCATCCGGTATCAAACCGGATCTTGCCGATTTAATCCGCCACTTCGGTCGACAGGCGTTGCATGCCCGGCGTCTGAGTTTTACTCATCCGCAATCGGGACATCATTGCTGTTTTGAAGCCGATTTACCGGCTGATTTTCAAACCCTGTTAAAAGTCCTCGATGAATAAAGCGCTGTGAATTATTTTCGCCCTGAATGGCCCGCCCCCGGGTCGATTGAAGCCATCTGTACTACTCGCCAAAACGGCCACAGTTTAAGCCCTTTCGATAGTTTCAACCTGGCCAATCATGTCGGAGACAATGATAAACAGGTGGCGGACAATCGCGGCGAACTAATGCGGGTGCTAAAATTACCTTCACAACCCTGTTGGCTAAGTCAGACGCACAGTACGCGCGTGGCATATCTGCATGGTTCGGGATCCTATGAAGCCGATTCGGATTCGGCTGTTACCCGGGAAATTAACAAAATTGCGGTGGTGATGACGGCCGACTGTCTGCCCATACTATTGTGTAATCGGATCGGCAGTGAGGTTGCCGCCATTCACGCCGGTTGGCGCGGTCTGGTCGACGGTATAATCGAAAATACCCTGGACAAATTAGATTCGGATCCTGCGCAGTTATTGGCATGGGTCGGCCCCGCCATCAGTCAAAGCCGGTTCGAAGTCAGCCGTGAAGTGTTCGATTTATTTGTCGAAAAAGATATTCGCTCGGGCGATTATTTTAGCTCCAATCGACCCGGTCACTGGCTTTGTAACCTGCCAGGCCTCGCCGAGCAGCACCTGCGACAACAGGGGCTTACAGATATATTTCAGTCAGGCCTATGTAGTTTTGATGATGCTTCGCGTTTTTATTCCTATCGACGTAGTAAAATCACGGGACGCATGGCTTGCTTGATATGGATCAATTCCAAAGCTTGAAAATAACCACATTAGTCATACTTATTTAAGCAGAATCATGCGGGTTTTATAAATGGAAACCCGACAGGTAGCTTATTTATCAGAGGTTTTTTCATGAGAATGGATCGTTTGACCAGCAAGTTTCAGGAAGCCCTGGGCGATGCGCAATCGCTCGCGGTAGGGCGAGATCATCAGTTTATAGAGCCCGTGCATTTAATGCTCTCGCTGCTCGATCAGCAGGGCGGATCGATTCGTCCGCTGTTTACTCACGCAGGTGTTAATCTAAATTTACTGCGCTCTCAACTGACCGAGCTATTGGAAAAACAGGCGCGGGTGGAAGGCGTATCGGGCGATCTGCATATTTCAAATGCGCTTGGCAAGCTTTTGAATATGTGTGATAAACTCGCTCAGGAACGCAAAGATCAGTTTGTTTCTTCGGAATTATTCGTGCTCGCTGCGATGGCAGATAAGGGCCCTCTGGCTGACGTGTTAATGTCATCGGGTGCCAATAAAAAACGGATTGCCGTTGCGGTCGAGACTATTCGAGGCGGCCAAAGCGTCGACAATGCCAATGCCGAAGATCAGCGCATGGCGCTGGAAAAATATACCATCGATTTAACCGAACGCGCCGAGCAGGGCAAACTTGATCCAGTGATCGGACGAGACGAAGAAATTCGTCGGGCGATTCAAGTACTACAGCGAAGAACCAAAAACAATCCCGTGCTGATTGGTGAACCCGGTGTCGGCAAAACCGCGATTGCTGAGGGGCTGGCGCAGCGAATTATCAATGGCGAAGTGCCGGAAGGACTGAAGCACAAACGGTTATTGTCACTTGATATGGGATCGTTGATCGCCGGCGCCAAATTTCGGGGGGAATTTGAAGAGCGTTTGAAATCGGTTTTAAGTGACCTCTCCAAACAGGAAGGCCAGATCATTTTATTTATCGATGAATTGCATACTATGGTGGGCGCCGGCAAGGCCGAAGGCTCGATGGATGCGGGTAATATGCTTAAACCGGCTCTGGCGCGTGGTGAACTGCATTGTATCGGCGCCACCACGCTTGATGAGTACAGGCAATACGTCGAGAAAGATGCAGCACTGGAACGGCGTTTCCAGAAGGTGATGGTACAGGAACCATCGGTAGAGGACACAATTGCGATTCTGCGTGGTCTGAAAGAACGTTACGAAGTCCATCACGGCGTCGACATTACCGATCCAGCCATTGTGGCCGCTGCAATGCTGTCATACCGGTATATCACCGACCGGCAGTTGCCCGATAAGGCGATTGATTTGATCGACGAATCGGCCAGCCGCATTCGTATGCAGATCGACTCCAAACCTGAAGACATGGATCGTCTCGAGCGTCGCTTGATTCAGCTCAAAATCGAGCGCGAAGCGTTAAAGAAGGAAAGCGACGTCGCCAGTAATAAACGCCGCGACAATCTGGAGTCGGAAATCTCCCAGCTCGAACGCGAATTTTCCGATTTAGAGGAAGTCTGGAAATCGGAAAAGGCGGCTTTGCAGGGAACTACCCATGTCAAAGAAGCACTCGAACGCGCGCGTCTGGATCTTGAAACAGCGCAGCGAGCCGGTGATCTGGCGCGTATGTCAGAATTGCAATACGGTCGTATTCCGGAGCTTGAAAAACAGCTGGACCTCGCCAGTAATGTCGAAATGCAGGGCATGAAACTGTTGATCAACAAGGTTGGTGAGGAGGAAATTGCCTCGGTGGTATCCCGTTGGACCGGCATCCCCGTGTCTAAAATGCTTGAATCCGAGCGCGAAAAGCTGCTGGCAATGGAAGAAGCTATCGGGAAGCGAGTAGTCGGTCAAAACGAGGCCGTTGTTGCTGTTTCCGATGCGATTCGACGCGCGCGCGCCGGCCTGTCGGATCCGAAACGTCCCAACGGTTCATTCCTTTTTCTCGGTCCGACCGGTGTCGGTAAAACCGAACTGACGAAGGCTTTAACAGAATTCCTGTTCGATACCGAAGATGCCATGATCCGCATCGATATGTCCGAGTTTATGGAAAAGCATAGCGTTGCCAGATTGATCGGTGCGCCACCGGGTTATGTCGGCTACGAACAAGGGGGTTATCTGACCGAAGCGGTACGCCGACGTCCCTATTCAGTCATACTGCTCGACGAAATAGAAAAAGCGCACTCCGATGTCTTTAATATTCTTTTACAGGTACTCGATGATGGTCGATTAACGGATGGCCAGGGTCGTACAGTCGATTTCCGCAATACGGTTATTGTGATGACATCGAATCTGGGATCTACCGAAATTCAGAACATGGCGAGTGATAGTAATTATGACGCTATCAAACAGGCCGTGATGCAGCAGGTATCAGCGCATTTCAGGCCCGAATTTATTAACCGAATTGACGAAACCGTCGTATTTCACCCATTAACTCAGGCTGAAATACGGATTATTGCCAAGGTTCAGCTACAGTCACTGGCGGACAGGCTGAAGGAAAAGGGATTATTCCTGCAGATAAGCGATCAGGCACTCGATGAACTGGGTGCCACCGGCTTTGATCCCGTATATGGCGCGCGGCCGCTGAAACGGGAAATTCAGCAGGTAATCGAAAATCCGATCGCCCGGGCATTATTGTCCGGAGCGTTTGTTGCTGGCGATAAAATCAAAGTAGGTACAGAATCAAACGGCAATTTTACATTCAATCATTAAGGATTGAAAATCCCTGCGGATCTGCTATAGGTCGGCGCTGAATACCGGCATTCAACGTTGGAGCACTTCCGTTTGGCTCACGATAGACTTCTAGAGCATCAAATTGCGTACGTCTGACAACACGAAAGCGATGTGGCTGACAAATCGTGCTGCATAGGCACCATCGATGACTCGGTGATCGTAGGAGACCGCCAGCGGCTGTATCAGTTGATCGACGATTTCGCTATTCTTGCGCGCAAGGCGTATCTGTGATCGAGTGAGGCCGAGAATACCGACTTCGGGCGCATTTACGATCGGTGTGAAATTGGTGCCGCCGATGCCGCCGAGGCTCGATATGGTGAAACAACCGCCCTGCATGTCGGGTGTTTTAAGCTGGCCTTCGCGGGCACGTTTGGAGACTTCACCGAGTTCGCGTGCGAGGTCAAACAGGCCTTTACGGTCGACATTACGAATCACCGGTACTACAAGACCATCGGGCGTATCGACTGCAATACCGATATTGTAAAAATGCCGCCGTGTGAGGTTTTCGCCATCATCGTTCAGCGCCGAGTTGAATTTCGGGAATTCCTTCAAGCCGGAGACTACGGCTTTCATCATGAAAACCAGCGGGGTAAATCCAAGGCCCATTTCCCGGGCCCTGTTCTTCATTTGCTGACGGTAGGCTTCAAGCTCGGTGATATCGGCTTCGTCGAAATGCGTAACATGTGGCACGTTCAACCAGGCACGGTGCAAATGTGCGGCTGAGAGCTTGCCGACCCGGCTAATGGGGATGGTAGAGGTTTCACCGAATTTTGACCAGTCCGGTTGCGTGATTGCAGGGATACTCGTGCCGCCTTCAGCGACTCTGGGAGCCGGTGCGAATCTGCCGGAACCAGTCTTGTAATCAAAAACATCTTGTTTGGTTACGCGGCCATGGGGTCCGGATGCCGATAACAGCGCCAGTTCGACACCTTGCTCACGAGCGATGCGGCGTACCGATGGACTGGCGTGTACCCGATTTGACACAATGGAATCGACCTCTGGAATACTGGTGACTGGTTTTGTTGCGAGTGTCGGAGTTTCCACAGGTGTTGGCGGAGCTTTTCCTACTGTACCGGCAATCTCCAGTGTCAGTATCTTACTTCCTTCGGAAACTTTATCGCCGACAACTACCACAACCGATTTAACCACCCCGGATTTAGGTGAGGGAATATCCATTGATGCCTTATCCGATTCGAGCGTGATCAATGACTCTTCTTCGGCTATCGTATCGCCTTCTGCGACCAATACTTCGATGACATCGACTGCGTCGAAATCACCAATATCGGGTACCAGAATATCCTCGATGCTGGCGGCACCGCTACCGCCACTGTCTGCGCCACTGGAAATTTTCGGTTGCGCCGCATCGGCAGCCACATTAACACTGGGCTCGGCAGAGCTCTCCAGGATCAGCATCACGCTGCCCTCGGAAACCTTGTCACCCACTGCGACCTTTATTTCCTTGATGACACCGCCTTCGGGGGCTGGTATATCCATCGAAGCCTTGTCCGATTCAAGCGAAATGACTGATTCATCGACCGAAATGGTATCGCCGACACGGACCAGTATTTCGATAACATCGACTTCGGAAAAATCGCCGATATCAGGTACTAGAATTTCTTTACTCATGTCTTTCTCCAGCCTGCGCCTTATGCGTAGAGGGGGTAAGGTTTTTCCGCGTCGATATTATATTTTTCTATCGCCTGCAAGACTGTTTTTGCGGTGATTTTTTTCTTCGACCTGCTGCCGGATTGGCCGTCGGCCAGTGCCTTCAATGCTGCGACCACAACATAGTAGCGGTCGACTTCAAAATGACGACGCAAGGCCGCTCGACTATCGGATCGGCCAAAACCGTCGGTGCCGAGTACATGGAAATCACCCGGCACAAAAGCGCGAATCTGATCGGCAAAATTTCGGATATAATCGGTCGAGGCGATAACGGGGCCTTCGGTACCTTTCAAGCACTGGCTAACCCAGGATATTTTCGGTGTTTGGTCCGGGTGCAACATATTCCAACGTTCGACTTCCATACCGTCGCGAGCGAGCTCGTTGAGGCTGGGAGTCGACCAGATGTCGGCATCGATATTCCAGTCTTGCTTAAGCAGGGTGGCTGCTTCTATAACTTCGCGCAGAATCGAGCCGCAGCCCATGAGTTGCACGCAATGGTCGCCTGTACCGTCGGCTTTGCCTAACGCATACATGCCTCGAATAATGCCTTCTTCGGAGCCTTCGGGCATGGCCGGCATATGGTAGTTCTCGTTCAGGGTGGTGATGTAGTAGAAAACGTTTTCTCCCTCTTCGTACATACGTTTCATGCCATCGTGGAAAATAACTGCGAGTTCGTAGGCGAAAGTAGGATCGTAAGATTTACAGTTTGGAATAAATCCGGCAAAGTTTTGGCTATGCCCATCCTGATGCTGCAGGCCTTCGCCATTTAACGTTGTGCGACCCGAGGTACCCCCGACCAGGAAACCACGCGCGAGCATATCACCGGCGGCCCAGGCGATATCACCAATTCGTTGAAATCCAAACATCGAGTAAAAGATGTATACCGGAATCATCGTCACATTGTTGTTGGCATAGGAGGTCGAGGCGGCAACCCAGGAAGCCATCGCGCCATCTTCGTTAATACCTTCCTGCAATAACTGTCCTTTTTGCGATTCTCGGTAGGGCATTATGTCATCAGCATCCATCGGTTTGTAAACCTGGCCATGCGCGGCATAAATACCAACCTGGCGGAACATACCCTCCATGCCAAAGGTGCGGGCCTCGTCAGGTACGATGGGCACCAGACGCGGACCAATCTGCTTGTTCCTTGCAACCGCAACCATCAGGCGAACCAACGCCATCGTGGTCGACAGGGTCCGAGCGCCGGAATCTTTTAGCAAGGCATCGAAAAGTGACAATCCCGGAATGTCCAGAGTCTCAAACTGCTTTGGACGATATGGTAAAAAGCCGCCCAGTGCCTTGCGGTGTTCAAGCAGGTATTTGATTTCTTCGGAGTCAGCCGCCGGGCGATAATACGCTGCTTTGTCGACTATATCGTCGCTCACCGGAATATCGAAACGATCGCGTAGTTTACTCAGTTGATCGGCGCTGAGTTTTTTCTGCGAATGGCTGATGTTCATGCCCTCACCGGCTTCGCCCATGCCGTAACCTTTAACTGTGTGCATGAGAATTACGGTCGGCTTGCCGATCGAATTAACAGCAGCACTATAGGCCGCGAACACCTTTTCCTGATCGTGGCCGCCGCGAATCAAATCGTAATAAATTTCATCGTCGGTCATGTCGGCCACCATCGCGGCTGTCTCAGGGTAGCGATTAAAAAAGTGCTCGCGCGTATAAGCCCCGCCTTTATTTTTAAAATTCTGGTACTCGCCGTCGACGCATTCCATCATCAGTTTACGCAGCATACCTTTATCGTCTTTGGCGAGTAACTTGTCCCAGCCAGTGCCCCACAGAACTTTTATCACATTCCAACCTGCGCCACAAAAATTGCCTTCGAGTTCCTGGACGATTTTAGCGTTGCCGCGTACCGGGCCGTCGAGACGTTGCAAGTTACAATTGACTACAAAAACCAGGTTGTCGAGCTTTTCGCGTGATGCCAACGAAATTGCTCCCTGCGATTGTGGCTCGTCCATTTCACCGTCACCGAGGAAAGCCCAGACCTTGCGACCCTCGGCATGAATGGTTGTCGGTTGGCTGATTCCACGGTTTTGCAGGTACTTAAGAAAACGTGCCTGGTAAATCGCCATAATCGGCCCAAGCCCCATTGATACAGTAGAGAACTGCCAGAATTCGGGCATTAAATAGGTATGAGGATAAGACGATAAACCGTTACCGCCAGTCTCGACGCGAAATTTTTCCAGATGATCCTGAGAAATGCGGCCTTCGAGAAAAGATCGCGCATAGGTACCCGGAGCAGTATGCCCCTGGATGAATAATAGATCGCTACCGTTCCGGTGTTCGTGGCCTTTCCAGAAATGATTGTAGCCGACTTCGTACATAATCGCAGAGGATTGAAATGAAGCGATATGGCCACCGGGTTCAGCGGGTTTTCGGTTGGCGCGAACGACCATTGCGGTGGCGTTCCAGCGTAGTGCACGCAATAGCTTGCGTTCAATTTTAATATCGCCCGGATAATCGGGTTGCTGATCAGCTGGAATGGTATTAATGTAAGGGGTTTGTACAATCAGAGGTTGAACACCGGCCTCATAGGCCTGTTCCACGGTTTTACCGATCAGGTACCGGGCCCGTTCGGCGCCGAAACGTTCGATAACGACATCGATTGCTTCGCGCCATTCGCGGGTTTCCTCAGGATCAATGTCCTGAACCCGCGCAAAATTCGGATTCGTGGTCACAGTGTGTTCTCCGCAGTGAAATTCAGTGCCAGTTGATTATCGCACTCGTTCTAGCTAGGTTGGCATTAATTTATCGAATTTTGGTATATTCATCATACCAAGCGTCGAAATCAGGCCGATTTAAATCGATTACAGCAATGCTTTGCCGATATCGAACAGGGGGTTATTGCCCCCGAAACCTACCATGACGCCGAACGCATTACCGATTTCCATATTGCCCTGGCCGAAGCCTCACATAATACCGTGCTGGTACATATTATGCGCGGACTTTATGAATTGTTGCGTACCCCCATGCTACGATGCAGCCGATGCCTCCAGTGTGTATATCGACTTCATCAATCAGTCGATTTTTCAGTTCGGCATAGAACAGAAGCGGCTCGAACAATCGCGTAGTAGAGCCGAATCCTTGGCAATTGAAAATCGGATATCGTAAGGTTTGCAGGTGGAAAATGAAATCGAAGTGAAAGAGATTCAAAACTTTGTTGCTTTCAAATGTGATTCTCCAGTTAATACCATCGTCATGTGGACGCCCTGATATTTGATATCGCTTTCAGAATCAATGGTTTTAAAGAATCTGGAAATCTGACTTTGTCCGCCAGTGCAAACTTATGGGCATTATCAGACATTTTGTGCCATGTCTTCTGAATGATCTCGATCCATTTTTCTTCACTATAGTCCGGATGTTTATTAACGAATTCGAGTATGTAGTGCTCCATAAAACAAAGGTCGGTGACATCTTCCAGCAATTGCGTGTCAGGATTTCCTTTTATGTTCTTCTTGGCGACTGCACTTCTCAAGCGTTCGCTATCTTCAATGCGATAACCCGCTTCCAGCAGCAACTCTGCGGCGGTGTCAGCCTGTATTTTATATAGATCTTTTCGCCATTTTAAATAGCCAATGCGTCCCAACGGGTAAGCATCGCGAGGGGATTTCCAGCGCTCGATGTGCTGGGCGCGAATCGCTAGATTCATAACCTCGTCCGCTTGCGGATTATAGCGATGGAGCATATCCGTCATACGTTCAGAATACAGTAATTCCTTAGGCCAGCTGCTGCCCTCTAAGGATACTTTGTTGGGATCTTTAGCGTTGGCGGCGTCTATTAGTGAAAGAGCTTTTTTAAATATCGATGGTTGACAGGTCATTTGATCCGCAGGTATATCCGAGTAGTAGAGGTTCTTAAAATTATACTCGATCGTCAATGAATTTATAAAACATTCAATGGCCATTTAATAATTGGCCTCCTGCGCTGGTAGTTAATTTTCTGTGTTCTTGCCGTACAGCTTTCTGCGTAAGCTTTGATTGGGCGATTTGAGGCCGAGGTCGAGTACCTCATCGCAAAATTCGAGTAATGGCAGTATAGCCAGCATGAGTTCATGTGCCTGTAACGACAAAGTCTCTGTCTGCTCGTGCTCAATAAGCTTTAATGCCCGGTCAACCGATACCTGCGTACTTGCACCTGTGTGGGAGGAGCTGACAATACAGTTGCCACCCTTTGCAATTGCTTCACCGAGGCGTTGTTGTAATACCTTTATGACGGAGTCGGCATTGGTATTCTGATCGGCGATATCAGTATAGATGGCGGCACTCAATGAAATGGGAATCTTTTTCCCATCTATCTGAACCGGGCGGGTGGCTATTTTTTGTTTGATGCGCTTAATGCCTACTGCAGCACCGATGCCATTGGTTGCGGGGTATAGAATACAGAATTCGGCCTTACCCAGATAGCACAGCGTATCTTCACACCGGATTGATTGTTGCATACTGGTGGCAACTACCTGGACAATTGAATTTAGTGTATTTTTATCGTAACCGGAAGCAATGGTTTTCAGATTGTCGAGTTTCAATTGACAGGCGCTGACAAAGGATTTATGTCGATATGAAAATGACAATTCCTGTTGTAGCCGGGCCCTGAAAATATTTTCCTGAGACAGTTGTTGCAATACATTGGCGGCGGTTACTGCCTGTGTGTTGATCAATTGATCACTGTTGTGTTGAATGAATAGCTGAGCGTGTAAACGCACACGGGTGATTAATTCGCTACTGATAAAAGGCATGTTTATTATGTCCGATGCCCCCATTTGAAGGGCCGAATCGCGTCTTTCATCTTTGTCGCTTTCACCAACCAGCAAGAGCACGGGAATCGCCGCAATACGATTATCGTTAGCATTTCTAACGCGTTCGAGCAGGTTAAAGTCATCCATGGCCAGTGACAATTCGCAAATCAGTACCGATATCGCATGATTTTCCAGCAATCTTTCCCAGGCGTACTCGGCATCTTCAACCACACCGACCGAAAAATCGGTTTGCAGTAACTTGCTGATAGAACGCCCGGTTTGTTGGGATTGTGTAATAAGTAACACATCTGGTTTCGGATCGGTTCTGGGCATGGTCTGGTCGGTATCGAAATCTATCCTCAGTTATAGTTCAATTTCTCCGCTTGGGCTGTAAAAAAGGCGCGGCTAATGGGTCGATATGGCAAGAATCGATACAATCGTTTGGGTGACATTCGACCTGCTACCCCGGCTCCTTGCAGCAATAAGGTAAATTGGGGACCATTTATAATGGCGTTACTGGAGCCTTCAACCAGTTTCGATTTTATATTCTGCCATGCGGCTTCTCAATTTGAAATAATCCGGTCATGTGGCCTGGCATAAAATGGCCTTCAGTTCTGGGTTACTTGCGATATGTTTAGTGTTGTGAGTTACCGATTGTGGTTCGCTGGGTAATAGCGGATGAATGATCATTGCCGAACGCCAACAGCTTAATGGATTATCGGCCGCCCAGGTTAATTTCGATCAATTAATTGTTAGACGAGCGTTAGATTATAAAGGCCTGATTTTTAAACCGGGTATAGATCGGGCAATTTCCGGGGTTTAATTGTTGCCTGCCCATTAGCCTGGGTGCAGTTTTCAATATAACTTGACCAGAGTTGTTGACCCTGCCACTGCGTATGTTCTGATCCAAATATGGCGGCGTCCAGCGCCCTGATTTGTTGTTTAAATATCTGCGATTTTGTTGTGCTTGTAAGTTGGAGCAATCCCGAAAATGACTGTTGCGGCCAACGAGTATTGGCCCAGCTTATGAGTAAGCTGCGCGCTGTTGGCGCATCGCCGCTAAAACAGGCCTGTTTAAATTTTCTGTGACTAAATGGCTCTGACTTAATGTTTAATAGCCGGAATCGGCAAAAAACGATAATGATAACCAACAGAGAAATAATAATCGCCAAAATCCACAGTATTTTGGTCGGAATATCGTTTCTATTTATCGGAGCCTGGGTTGTCTCCACCGGGTTCTGAATCGCAGCGGCTACTGGTATGTTTTTTCCTGGCAACCGGGCTGTATTTTCAACGTTTTCATTGACATCCCACCACCGAATTTGAATGCCGGGGATGTGAATGTTGCCTGATCCGGTTAATACAATTGCTTGTGCTTGTTCGAACTGGCCGACTATTCCACTTTTGGTAAACTGATCGATACGCTGCGCCTGATCAGCGTAAATCTCAAATAGCTGACTCTCGGGTTGAAAGGCAGTCTCCGGTATCGCTGATGCCGATAATCCCTTTATTCGAAGAACAATATTCCGGCTGATGGAGTCACCAGTAGTCAGCGATTTATCCACCTGGAACCATTCTTGAGAAACTTCAAGCTGGTTGGCCGGTAGCCATAACTCGCCGCGACGCTGGTTAGCGGCAGCACGTAGCGTAATAACCAGGCGGGGACCTAGCCGTTTGATTCGACGTCCATTGGCTCCTTCGAGTTCACCGCGAAACTCAACTGCAGGCAAGACCAATACTCCAGGTTGGTTTGCAAATAGTGCTAGTTTTCGTTCCAGAACAGTGAAAGTTTCGCCTTCTATCACCTGCTGATAACGCTTGTCTGCACCGAGTGGATATATTTCAGCCTGATCGAGTTTAAGGTCATATAATATACCGTGACGAAAATTCCGGTTATGGAATAACTTGAGTGTAATAATAGCCTGTTGGCCGACGTAAAGGGTATTGTGGTCGGTTGTTGCTGTAATATAGATTTGATTGTTGTCGACATTCGACCCATCTTTTTCTCTGACTTCGAGTAGTAACTCCGGCGTTGGTCTGCCCTTAATTTTCAGGGAGGGAATTTTGATTGTCCCGGTTTTGACAGGATACAATTCGAGCTCCCAGTGCATAATATTGATGACTTCGTCTTCGAATAGTTTTCTACGCAGGCTGGGTTTGACCTGCAGTACTTCAAAATTCTGCAGCAGTGGGGTGGTATCGAGCGGAAACAACGAAGGTACTTTAATCTGATATTCGACCACCATCACCGCTATATCACCTTCAACGATGCTGGCAGTTTTAAGTTGGGCTGTTTGGGCCTGGCACAACGATGTCACCAGCATACAGACGAGGAGCATGACCATTTTGGCTGTTAGAGTTGTCAATGCTATCTCTGCTGCTGTTTGCTGCGCAGGTAGTCGCGCAGGAACTTACGTTTGAATAATTCGGCCGGATCAGCGTAAAGGCTTTCAGTCCAGCGCTTTACCGTTTGCGGATCGGGTGAAAAATCTTCAGCCTGTATCCTGAGTAAAAACTGCTCGAGCCGAATATCGGCATCACTGATATTTTCATCTTCATTAAAATCGGATGGATTGAGCGGCGGGCTTGCACCCATACCGGTCTGGCTACTTTGGTCACGAAAATCGATTATTTCGTTAACCTGCCCTGATCGGGATTGACTGGCGTTCTCACTTTGCGGTTCTTCAGGATCGTTATCCGGATTACCTGCCTCGGAGACATCAGAATTCGATTCAGACTGTTTATTGAGATACTGTTCAATCAGTGCCTGATTGTACCGAGCGTCTTCAAATTCGGGTTCAAGTTTAAGCACTTGCTGGTAAGCCTGTAGGGCCTGTTCGAGTTTGCCCTGGAAGGCCAGTGCATTGCCACGACCATAGATCGATCGAGTGCTATGCAGTTTTGAAAATTCTTCTTTAGCGGCGGCATAATTCTGTGTTTTGAACCGAATGACACCGCTTAGATAAGCATCTTCTGTCAGTTTCCGGGCCTGCTCATAGTAACCATTTTGATAAGCTTCGAAGGCGCGTTGTTCCCGGTTAGACCACAACCCGGTAAATTCCATTGCGTACAGTTCGCGGTCAGCCGGCATTACCATGGCGACAAGTAATAGCCAGAAAGTATTTTTTCGAAATAGCAGTAAAGTCAACGGTAGCATCAACCAGGACAGCCAGAAACCACCGTTTTCGGCTTGTCGACGTGAATTCTCTTCACGATCCTGTGTTTTCAGGTCGGCAGCCGTACGGACTTCCTGCAGGACTGAATCGATACTGTGACCGAATTGGCTGAGTTTTATGAAACGCCCGCGTCCGGCGCGGCTTATCGCTTCAAGCTGTTCGAAATTCGGTTTCGAGAGAATGAATTGTCCCGTACTGTTACGCTTCAGGCCACCGTCCGCCGATTTCATCGGGCCACCGAGCAGGTTGCCGACGACCAGAACGGAAACGCGATTTCCCAACCGACTGGCTTCAGTGGCACTTTCAAGGGCCAGCTTAAAATGGCTGCTACCGTCGGTAATGACCATTATCTGACCGGTTTTGCTAATCGAAGCCGCCAGCAGCCGGGTGGCCTTGTTAAGCGCCAGATCGAGCCGATTACCTTCGAGTGGCATGGTCCCTGGGCTAAGCGCGTGAGTGAATTCGAGTAGCGTTCCAGCATCGCGGGTAAGCGGTGAGACGACGAAGGCGGCGCCGGCAAATACCACCAGTGCGGTCTCGCCATCAAAATTCGAGCTTATAATTTGCCGGCTGACATCGAGCACCCTGGTCATTCGGTCTGGCTTGATATCTTCGATCAGCATGGATTGAGAGAGGTCGAGAACCAGAACCCGGGCCGCGGCTGATTCGAGTAGAGGATAGTCCTGTTTCTGCCAACTCGGTCCGGCCAGTGCAACAATGCCGATCGATAAGACTATCGTCAAAATCACCGCTATCCAGTCTCCATTTTGCTGTTTTGAATGAGCGGTGTTGAGTAGCGGTAACAGGGCAGCATCGCAGACCTGCGACCACATCGACTGCTTCCTGAAATATCGGCTGAAACTGCGTACCAGCCACCAGATCAGTGGCAATGACAGCAACCAGGCGGGATGCAGGAAGCTCAGGCTGTTCATGCTGTGGTTAAACGAATCGAGCGAAGGATCTGCAAGCCCATGAAAATAGACATTACAGCCAGTCCCAGGCCGAGTGGATAATGGAATAGATCAGATTTCGGCCGATGCAGTCGCGTGCCGAGTTCTACCGGTTCGAGATGATCCAGTGTCTGGTAAATGCGCTCCAGAGACCCGCTGTTACGGGCGCGAAAATATTGCCCGCCGCTGACAGCGGCAATTTGACGAAGCAGGGTTTCATTTAATTCAGTACCTGGCGCTATATTGCTTTGATTGAGCAATTCGCGCATCGTCTCGGCATCGTTACCGACACCGATGGTATAAATCGTCATACCCTGATGGGCGGCTATACGCGCGGCATTCAAAGGGATGTTGGCGCCCGAAGTATTACTGCCATCCGTAACCAGTATGAGTACCTTATGTTTCGAGGTCTGGTCGCTCAAGGTCTTCACGGCCACGCCGATGGCATCTCCGATTGCTGTGAGACGGCCTGCCAGTCCGCTACTGACGTCGGATAGCAATTCACCGAGTGCTTTCCGGTCAAATGTCAGCGGCACATAGGTATAGGCCCGGGTACCAAACAGTATCAGGCCCAGGCGATCACCCTGCCTGCGTTCGATAAACGTCCCTACCACTGACTTCAACACCTCGATTCGGCTGGCGCTACGCGTGCCGATTCGCATATCGGTTTCCTGCATACTGCCGGAAATGTCGATGGCCAGCATGATATCGCGACCGCTGATGACCCGGTGAGTCGGTTCACCGAGCCAGAATGGCCGACTGGCCGCTATCACCACGCAAATCCAGAAACACCACAGACTGAATATGGTCCATCGTGTACTGGTCGATGAAGTTACCGATTGATCGGGCGGGTAGCGTTTCAGCAGGGGAATGCATAGCGCCGCTGCGAGACTATCTGAACGGGGTAGCAAGCGACGGGCAATTAATGGCAGCGGTATCAGCCAGAGAACCCACCACCAGGTTAAATCGAGCATTAGGGTGTCAACTCCGATTTTACACTGCCTAACCAGCTCCGGCACAGGGACAGGATATTTTCTGCATCGAAATCGACCTGGTTGGCATAAACCTTGCTGGCAAAAATATGCCCATGTCCCTGTGAAAATTCGTTCTCGCTCATGGTTTCATCGAGGAATCTGACCCAGTTCAAACCAGTCAATCCCGCCACTTGCCGATCTGGAAAAGCCAGTAAGGCGACCTGTCTGAGCCAGCACGAAAGACCCAGCAGCAATTCTTGTTTGTCTTTGTCGAGACGGTACTGGTCAGCATACTGTTGCAGTTCCAGCCTGGCCAGCTGGAAATAATTCTGCCGCCGCTGTCGTTTGCGAAATAGCCAGAGGGCCGGGAAAAGCAAAACAACAGATAATAATAGCCACCATCCCGGTGCAGGTGGCCACCATCCCGGCTCGAGCGGTGGCTGTATGTTCCTGAGTTCCCGCAGCAGATCTTCGATTGCCATATCGTTCCCTTATTTCAGACAACTCGCCAGTTGCGCCGTGATGTCCTGATTGCAACTGAGTGAATACAGGCTGGTATTAAATTCAGACATGAGTGCCGCAATTTTCATCCGGTTGGTTTGCTGTTGAGTCGACAACCAGCTAGACGCGACACTGTCACGCGTATCCAGTATCATATGCCGGGTATCGAAGGCCACTGGATAGGGCCCGGCTGGCCAGTCTTCAGATTCGGTACAATCATGAACCCACATGGCCACCATATCCTGATGTTTGCCGAGGACCCGGAGAATATCTGGCGTGTGTCCATCGATACCGAGAAAGTCGGATATTAATACGATGGTCGATCCTGGTGTAACAGAATGTTGCAGCTCCGTGAGCATTGCATTGAATCGACTCTCCGAAGATTCGATCGGTAGATTTTGTTGGCAGGCCTGCACGAGTCGATGAAACAGGGTCATCAGTCCGCTCCGGGTTTTCAGTGGTTTGACTGGATAACGATCCTCGGGTGACACGATCAGTGCACCGACCCTGTCTCCGTCAAAACTCGCCAGCCAACCGATATGAGCGGCAATCTGTGCCGCCGCCCAGGACTTGAAGGCAAATCGAGTGCCAAAAAACATTGACGACGATAAATCGATGGCAAGCATCAGGCTGCGCTCTTTTTCTTCGACAAAAACCTTCGTGTATGCTTCGCCGGTCCTGGCCATCACGCGCCAGTCCATAGATTTTACATCGTCACCGACGATGTAGGCGCGCGATTCTTCATATTCCATGCCATGACTGCGAATTCGGGTTTGGCGAGCCCCATTGGTAAGCAAATTTTGTCGACGCAGATTTCGCAGCGATAAGCTACTTAGCCGGGTTTGCAGATCCAATAAGTCATCTAATTCAACATCGACGCCTGCTGTTTTGCTACCGACTGACATGGTTCAGGCAACAGGCACCTTGCGCAAAAGCTCATCGATCACCTTATCGATGGTCATGCCCTGCATTTCTGCCTGATAACTGAGCAACACGCGATGACGTAGTATTTCGTGCGCCAGATGCTGCACATCCTCAGCAGATACATAGTCGCGATTATCCAGCCAGGCCAGCGCTCGAGCGCAGCGGTCGAAGGCCAGGCTGGCGCGCGGGCTCGCACCGAGCTGAATCCACGAAGCCAGCTCGTCGGAATAGAGCTGGGGTTGGCGGGTGGCTTTAACCAGTTGGGTGATATAGACCACGACCGGCTCAGCCATATGCAGCTTTAAAATGATTTCGCGTGCCTGGAAAACCGTTTTTTGCGTCAGCGGTAACATTTCCGGCATTTGCAATACTTCACGATCGCCAAGTGCTTCTTTTCTGACTTGTTGCATGATCTCGGCTTCTATTTCTACCGATGGATAATCGATATTGGTTTTTAGCAAAAAACGATCCAGTTGCGCTTCCGGCAGGGGGTATGTACCTTCATGTTCGATCGGATTTTGTGTGGCCATGACAAAAAACAGCTCGGGCAACGGGTAGGTTTTGCCGCCAACCGTAATTTGGCGTTCTTCCATCGATTCAAGCAAAGCCGATTGTACCTTGGCCGGGGCGCGGTTGATTTCGTCGGCCACAATTATGTGGTTAAACAACGGTCCCTGCTGGAAACTGAAACTGCCGTCTTGCGGACGATAAACATCGGTACCGGTTAAATCAGAGGGCAATAAATCGGGCGTGAACTGGATTCGCTGAAAATTCCCTTCGAGTCCGCGTGCCAGCGTTTTCACCGCCCTGGTTTTTGCGAGGCCGGGTGCGCCTTCGACGAGCAAATGGCCATCGCATAAAAACGCCACCATCATTCTGGAAATCAGTCTGTGCTGGCCGAGGATATGGTTGTTCAGGTATTCGCTGAGCACCTGTATCTGGTATCTTGCGCTGCAATGTTGCGGTTCACTCATGCAACTGTTGTCCCTGGCATTAAAGTTTAACGGTTCTGAAGCCGCTGAAAATATTCCAGCGATGCGGTTCGAAGAAATTCCGAAAAGTACCGTGCATCATACGGCTGCGACTGGTCCAGGCGCCACCGCGCAGGACTTTGGTATTGCCGAATAGCATGGTTGAATACTCTTTGTAGGAATCAGTCGAGAAACCCGGATAGGGCCGGAAGGTATCGCTGGTCCATTCCCAGACATTACCGAGCATTTGTCGACAGCCGAAGGCACTGTCACCACTGGCATGCGCGGCGACATCGACGCTACCGAGTGCTCGTCCGTCCAGGTTGGCCTGATTGTCGGTAGGGTAGGTTTCGCCCCAGGGATATCGACGCTTATTAATAGATAAATCACCGTTGCTATCCGGCTCACCAAGCGCTGCAACTTCCCATTCTATTTCGGTAGGCAGACGTAACCCGGCCCAACGACAATACGCGTCTGCTTCGTACCAGGTGATATGGATTACCGGTTCGTTTTCCGGTAAAGGAACGATTTGGTCAAAACGACGGACTAACCATTGGTTTTTGCCATCAGTTATCCAATACCCCGGATGTGAGAATTGATTGTCGGACTTCCATTTTAGTCCATCGGGACTCCAGTACTCGTCGCGTTGATAACCACCCGCCGCAACAAATCCTGCAAATGCCTCGTTGGTAACTGGCGCCCGTGCGATAGAAAAAGGTTCAACTTTAACTTCGTGCGCGAACTTTTCATTGTCAAACATGAACGGCGCGTGGATTTCTGCGCCCAGCTTGAATGTGCCGCCTGGAATCTGGATATATCCGGGAAGCGCACCGCTTGATCGAAGCCCAGAGGCATCGATCGCATTGGCGAAATTAGGTGTTGGATAGGCCAGCGTCTGGCGAGCCCAGAGAAAGGCCTCGGTATGCATATCTTCGTGAAAGACACCGAACTGGTAAATGAAGCTGTCGACTTCGCTGGCAAGGACTTCGGGCAGTCGTTCGCATAATTTTTCGAGTACCCCCTGCATATAGGCTTTGGTGTCCTGCAGGCTTAATAGCGGCAAATCCCAGCGCGAATTGTGGGCGACGCTGATGGAGTCGTACAATGCATCTGCCCTGTCGTTGCCGAGTATGCTGTTTTGGCCATATAGTTGGCGCAAAATAAAATATTCGTAGAAATAAGCGACATGTCCAATTTCCCAGCGCAGGGGGTTTACCGAAGCCATTTTCGGCCCTATCAATTGTTCGGCGTCGAGTCCGTCCACCAGTTCATAAGTGCGTCGCCGGGCATCCTGCAGCATGGCGGTCAGATTTGTGGTACTAATAGCGGTAGTCATTGCGTCATTCTACATTGCCTGTATGAAAATTCATCTAGTCACTCCAGCGAAGAAAAACTCCAGAAACGGGAATCGTAGGTCGGCGCTGCGCTGGGCAGACCTGCTGCGCAGGCAAGGTCATATTGTCGATATCGATACCGCGTATAACGGCGAGGTCGTCGATCTGTTAATCGCGCTACATGCCTGGCGTAGCGCGGAATCGATTGCTCGATATCGAGAACGCTATCCCGCGGGGCCTTTAATCGTGGCACTGGGTGGCACCGATGTTAATACCTTTTTAAAAAGCCATCCCGAAACAACAATGTGGTCTATTAGCACTGCCGACGCGCTCGTATGTCTGCACGATCTAATCGGCGAGGAACTACCGGTTGAGCAGAGAAAAAAACTTCATATCATACGGCAATCTGCCTTACCTCTGTCCAGTCAGAGGAAGCCAGGTAAAAACTATTTTAACATCTGTGTGATAGGACATTTACGCCAGGAAAAGGATCCATTTCGAGCAGCTTTAGCCGCCCGCCAGTTACCGGCTTCGTCGAGGTTACGGGTTATACATTTGGGAAAGGCCCATGATCGACAATGGGCGCAGCAGGCTGAAAAGGAAATGAAGGAAAATTCACGCTATTTGTGGAAAGGGGAAGTGCCTAACTGGCGGGTCAGGCGTGAGCTTGGCCGTACACGATTAATGGTGATCAGTTCGAACCAGGAAGGTGGCGCTAATGTGGTTTCCGAAGCTATCGTTGCCGGCGTGCCGGTCATTGCATCAAATATTGCCGGTAATGTTGGCTTGTTGGGCTTGGACTATCCCGGCTATTACCCGGTTGCGGATGAAAATGCCCTGGCTGATCTGTTACATCAAGCCGAGACTGAACCGGGATGGCTTAATGGATTGGAAGAGCATTGCCGGCGGTTGTCTCCCTTGTTCACAGCGGATGCTGAGGCTGAAGCCTGGGGTGCGCTGGTTGAGTCAGTTAGCCGGAGTCGCCAAACTACAGAATGATTTAGAACTCAGGTTAGTTGATTCTGATCAATAAACCAGACTTTTTTCTCTATTATTCTTGGCATGCTGGAATTAAAATTTTAGCCCGAAAACTTAAAGGGCGATATTTCACAGGTTTACACCTGTTTAATCGGCACAGATAAATAGGGAGGTTTAATTGGAACATCGTATCGGTACACGCAAAACTGTATTTGCTCCTGTTGAATTGTGGCAGGGTAATCTCAAACGAGGTGATTTTGAGTTGCTGAACATTGGCCTGGGAGGTCTGTTTCTAAGAGGGGAAAGTACGCTTTTTCGTGAAGGAGAGACTTTCACAATTAAATTAGCTACCGATAATCAGACGGGTATAAAAGGTAGTCACCTGAAAGTCATGGTTGTGCATCAGTCTGTGAAAGGTACCGGCTTGATGTGGGCGTGTTGCCATACATCCTTTATTTCTAGTCTCGTAAATGTGCTCAAGCGGGCGGCTTAATCATGCCAGGGAGTGCCGCAACAGTTTAATTAGCCATCGGACGATGGATGAATGCTTTAGAATACACACCGAGATTTATCAGCAAGCTGACCAAAAATACCCTGGCGCTAATTCTTGCCGGTGGTCGAGGTCGACGATTAAATCACTTAACCCTCTGGAGAGCCAAGCCCGCGGTACCATTTGGTGGTAAATATCGGATAATTGATTTTCCGTTATCGAATTGCGTTAACTCTGATATTCGCCAAATTGGTGTTATCACCCAGTATAAAGCCCATTCGTTGATTAAACATATTAATAAAGGGTGGGGTTTTTTTCGGGGTGAGTTTGGTGAATTTGTTGAGTTATTACCGGCACAACAGCGCATAGAAAATTCCTGGTACAGTGGAACTGCTGACGCTGTATATCAAAATCTGGATATCATACTCAGTCACCATCCTAAAAGAGTACTGGTATTGGGTGGAGATCATATCTATAAAATGGATTACGGACCAATGTTGGCTTTTCACGTCGATAATCAGGCCGACCTGACAATGGCTTGTGTGCTGGTTCCGGTTTCGGAGGCTAGCTCGTTTGGAGTAGTCACTATCGAAACTGACAATCGTATTCGACAATTCATTGAAAAACCGATACACCCGGAGTCGATACCCGGAGACGAGAATAAAGCCCTGGTATCGATGGGCGTATATATTTTTAATACCGAGTTTCTCATTAACAGTTTAGTCGCCGATGCAGACAATCCGGATTCGTCGCATGACTTTGGCAAAGATATTATTCCCTCATTGATCGAGCGGTCCCGGATAATGGCCTACGTCTTTTTAGATGAGGCAAAACACAGGCAGGCTTACTGGCGAGATGTGGGTACGGTAGACAGTTACTGGAAAGCCAATATGGAGCTTATCGATGTAACACCTGAATTGAATTTATACGATCAGGAATGGCCGATCTGGACTTACCAGGAACAGATGCCACCGGCCAAGTTTGTTTTCAACGATCAAAGTCGAAAGGGGCAGGCGCATGATTCCATTATATCGGAAGGCTGTATCGTATCAGGTGCACAAATTGCCGATTCATTGTTGTTCAGCAATGTCCAGGTGAATAGCGGTTCACGGATATCCCATTCGTTGATACTCCCGGAAGCGGTCGTTGGTGAGGATTGTTATATCAATCGCGCTATCATCGAAAAAGCTGCGATAATCCCGGATGGGTCTGTTATTGGTGAAAATCTCAGAGAAGATTCCAGTCGTTTTCATGTCACCGAAGAAGGGGTTGTACTGGTGACGCCGGATATGCTGGGGCAGGCAGGGCATTTTACCCGCTAGAATCATCCTAAGGCATCGTGGCGAGGAACCTGTCTACATCCTCCAGCGCTACAACATGACAATAAATCATATTGATAATCTCAAGCTCATGCCGATGCAGCTCCATCGTTGCTGCGGCGCAACAATCCTCCACGACTACTACATTAAAACTTTCATCGGCCAGACTCCTGACGGTGGAGCTGACGCATTGGTCGGTAAAAATACCCGCAACTATGACATTTTTAATACCCATGTTATGCAGGATTAGACGGAGGTTAGTGCCTGTCAGCGCACTGTCGGTAGTTTTTAATACAGTAATTTCATCATCCCGTGGCTCAAGCTCTGAAACGATTTGGCTGTCATCACCGTCTTTAGGCAGTAATAAAAAATTGAAGCCCGGTTTTTTCTGGCTGAGGGATCGGTCTCGACCATCCTCGGTCAGGCAGGCAATCCGCGCGAACAGGGTTTCGATGTTATTTGCTCTGGCGTAGGACAGCAACCTGGCAGTATTGGGAATAACGGTGCCATTCATGCGATTGAAAAAAGGCTCCCATCGCTCGGCTTCATTGGCATCGTCGGGTGACTCCAGATAGGTGTTTTGGATGTCGATAACCAGTAGCGCGGTTTCTTCTTTAACCAGTAGAATGTCGTCAGGTGGATCGGCATTTTCGTAGTAAAAGCTGCGGTAAGCTGTTTTCCAGTTACTCATTTTTGTCTCCTCTTTATTTTACCCAGAAACAATCTTGTCAAGGGCTTGCCGCGAAGCGGTGACTCAGAATTACCCGGGATCATCATTCTCAGGTAGAAAACCACCGGCCTGCATATTCCACAGGTGAGCATAGTGACTGTTTTTCTGTAGCAGTAGTTGATGCCCACCGTCTTCGATAATTGACCCCTGATCAAATACCAGGATGCGATCCATGTTAGCAATCGTTGACAGGCGATGTGCGACTACAACGACGGTTCTGCCTTTCATCAGAGTGTCGAGACCGAGCTGAATTTTTTTCTCGGTGACTGAATCCAGCGATGATGTCGCTTCATCCATAATCAATATCGGCGAATCCTTCAAGATCGCTCGGGCAATCGCTATGCGTTGTCTCTGCCCACCTGACAGTTTTACGCCGCGTTCACCGACCAATGATTCATATTGCTTTTCGGTTTGTAAAATAAATTCATGTGCGTGTGCTTTCTTCGCAGCCTCAATGACTTCATCATCGCTGGCATCGAGACGACCGTAGCGAATATTTTCCATTAATGAACGGTGAAACAACTGTGGTTCCTGTGGAATCATTGATACGCTTTCACGCAGACTATCTTGTGTTATCTCAAGGATATTCTGGCCATCAATATTAATAGCGCCGCCTTGCGGTTCGAACAGACGTAAAACCAGGTTCACAAAAGTCGATTTACCCGATCCTGAAAACCCGACCAATCCAACCTGCTGTTTTGGCTCAATGGTGACATTGAGATGTTCGAATACCTTCAACCCATCATAATAGGTGAAGGAGATATCGCAAAAAGCAATTTCGCCGCAATCCACAACTAATTTCGGCGCGCCGGCTTTGTCGACAATTTCGTGTGGCTGGATGAACACCGAAACACCGTCGCTGATATTACCGAGGTATTCAAAAAATTCGAGAAAGCTCCGACTCAGACCGCGTGCCGCCTCGATCAGCAATATCGCCAGACCAGCGACCATGGAAAATTCACCGACGGTTAAATTTCCTTCTGACCAGATCTCTAGCGCATAACCTACAATACCGACCATGAGCACCATTGCCGCCATGAACTGGAACCAGCGCAGCTTTTCCATATACCAATAGGTACGCAGCGCATGGTTAACTTCATGATTCAGGTAGTCGGTTAGATAATCTTCTTCGTACTGACGACGGGCGAACATTTTGGCATTCATTACATTGGTCACGGAATCGACGATCTTGCCTGTGACCAGTGAACGCGCTGCCGCAAAATCCTGGGAATAGCTACGGCAGCGCTTGGCCAGCAAGAATGAGACATAAATGTAGAGACCAAGCCAGAGAATTAATACCAGTGCAAGCTCGCTGCTTGTATTAGCAAGAATGATTAAAGCGACCGCCGATTTAATAATGAGCGGGTAAAAATCAAAGGTAATTGTCCAAAGCGCGTGCATGCTGCTCATCGATACTTCGGATATTCGATTGGCCAGCGAGCCGGCAAAATGGGAAATAAAGTATCGATGCGAATGATGTTGTAGATAACTAAATAACGACTTACGAATTTCCCGTCGCAATTTCGGTCCTGTCATTACGAGTGCAGCTCCGCTGGCCCGGCTGAATAACACAATCCCCAGATTGAGCAGGGCAAACAGAATTAAAGCATCGTCAGTGGTAGTAAAGATATCGGTATCCAGTTCGTTCGCCAGGTTTACCGCGTCGATAATCTCTTTGATGGCATAGGGCAACATAATCGTGCAGGCTGCCTGGGCTGCTTCGAACACAAAGATCGCCAGTAATGTATAACGCGACTTGAGATAAAAATAGAGCGCAAAGCGCCATGGAGAGCGGGACAGCGCGGGCGCACCCCCGGCAATGATTAATGGTGTATCCATCGGATAAGTGTAACGGGGTCAGCTTGTATAGTGGAGGCAATTTTTAGAAAATTATCGAATCTTAAGGCCGGCATGAATTGTACCTGCCTTTGATCTATTTCATCATCAAATATATGATTCTGCAGTAAGAGCGTCTAGGGAACCGCAGCTATCAATAATCGGTTTATAGAGTAGCCCAATTAGCCAGGTGCGGTAACAATAAATTGGTGAAGAGTTGTGATCGAATTGATCTATCGATACTGATGAGATGGACACGCTCCTTGTAGTCGGCTCATCATAGCCAGGAAAGCAGCGTAAAAATCAATCTAAAGGAGCATGTCCATGAACAAGACTAATCCCATTGGTATCGACCGGGCAAAAAATGTTTTTCACTTATGTACGCAAGATAGCAAAGGTCACATACTTACCAAACAAAAGCTTGGCCGCAGTCAGTTAAAACATTTTCTCGCAACGACAGAAGTCAGCAGGGTCGTATTCGAGTCCTGCGCCACGTCGCATTATTGGTCTAGAGTCGCGGAATCGCATCACCATCAAGTCGCGCTTATCCATCCGGCTTATGTCAAAGCTTACGTTAAAACCAACAAGAATGACTTCAACGATGCAGAGGCCATTTGCGAGGCTGACAGCCGACCGACCATGCACTATGTCGCCAGTAAAACCATCGATCAACAGGACATTCAGTTATTACATCGAATCAGACAAAGACAGATGCAGCAGCGTACCGCACTGGTTAGCCAGATCCGCAGACAGTTACTCGAGTATGGTATCGCGATACCTCAAGGTATCAGTCGACTACGCCGTCAACTGTCCGGCATCCTGGAAGATGCTGAGAATGAGTTGAGTTATCAGGCCAGAGTACTGTTTGGTGAGCTACAACAAGAGCTCTATGACCTCGATGACAAATGAAACGCCTGTGCGAACCCGATGTGCTCGCATGCCCTTGGGTACAGGGTGTTGTGGGGACTGGGGGCTAGAGACCCCCGGTTAACCGATTATGCTGCCCGCTCATCATTGATACTCCAACCCGGAAACACCAAAACAGCCGGATGACATTTCAATGCTCTCGCTAGCACTTTTGCTCTTTCTACACCCAGGTTGACTTTATCGTGCTCAATGGCCGAAAGCGTTGATTGAGGTATGCCGGTTAATGTAGAAAGCTGGTTTTGGCTCAACTCCTGAAGCTCGCGAATTATGCGGACAGAATCACCGATGGATACCTTGGCTCTAGATGGTGAATTCATAAAGTCTTTCATCTTATTTTCTCCGGTAATCGTGTGTTGTCACATCCATAACAAAAATAAAAAACTGCTTACCCTCAACTTTATAGATAACTCGATACTGAACATTAAGACGTGATGAGCGATAACCTTTCCATTCGCCCCTTAATGGTTCGTCGTTAAACCATTTAATGTATTTTAGGCCTTCTGGTCCAGATATCGAAACAATGTCTTTCCATTTTTCATACCGTTTCAAAATTTCATTTGGTAGGGAACCAATATGCTTAA
>CAZYYM010000049.1:0-25427 GCA_964651385.1 uncultured Gammaproteobacteria bacterium
CTCGGCGTTCACCTCGTCGGTCTGCCAGCTCCGACCACACAGCCGGGGTACTGTTACGATCAAGTCCCCGGATCCGTTGCAGGCGCCGGCGATGATGCCCAATTATCTCTCCGACGAACGCGACTGCGAGGTCGCCGTCGGTGGTATTAAGGTTGCCCGACGGATTGCCGAAGCACCGTCGCTACGAAATTATGTCATCGATGAGTATGTACCGGGTCGGCGGTTTCAGACCGATGCAGAACTGCTCGAGGCCGCGCGTAATTACAGCCAGACAATCTACCATCCGACCAGCACCTGTAAAATGGGGATTGATGCGGACGCGGTGGTCGATCCGGAGTTGCGTGTACACGGACTCGATGGATTGCGTGTGGTCGATGCCTCGATCATGCCGAAGATCGTATCTGGCAACACCAATGCGCCGACAATCATGATTGCTGAGAAAGCAGCCGACATGATTCTGGGTAAAAAGTGGTAGATTGGTTGTAATATTGGCAATAAATTTCTAAAATGAGACTATGAGTATCATTATAACAAACAAATGACTATCGGTTTTTCCAAGAAAAAGTGATGGGAACGGGAATGTTGGTTTCTTTTGGCGCTATTCTGGCCGGTTTGGCTATATTGGTGTGGAGTGCCGATCGATTCGTCGATGGTGCTGCAGCCATTGCTCGACACATGGGTGTATCAACCCTGATAATTGGTATTACGATTGTTGGGTTCGGCACTTCAGCACCCGAAATAGCCGTTTCAGTAATTGCATTACTGGAGGATGCACCAGGCCTTGCAGTTGGTAACGCAATCGGCTCGAATATTGCCAATATAGGTCTTATTCTTGGCGTTACGGCCCTAATTGCCCCATTTACTGTGTCGACTAACCTGATCCGCTCAGAGTACCCTTTACTTTTTGTTGCTACCGCTGTACTCGTATGGTGTTTATACGATTTGCAGCTTGATCGCTTTGATGGTTTTCTGTTACTTGGTTTACTGGTAGTAATCATGGGTTATATGATCCGTAGCCACCGCGGTACCAATCAGCAAGATAATAGCGAGGAAGGAGATGAACTGATGTCCAGCGGAACCGCCTGGTTCTGGGTTTTACTGGGTCTGGTACTATTGATAGGCAGTTCTCGTATGCTAGTTTGGGGTGCATCGAATATCGCGCATAGCCTGGGGGTTAGCGATCTGGTGATAGGCCTGACAATCGTCGCGCTGGGCACCAGTTTGCCGGAGCTGGCTGCGTCGATTGCAAGTCTGAAAAAATCGATTGCTGATTTGGCAATTGGTAATGTCATTGGCTCGAATCTGTTTAACAGTCTGGCGGTAGTGGGTATCCCGCCGTTAATTTACGGTTTCGAGGTTGATAGCGAGGCCTTGCATCGCGACGTGCCTGTTATGCTGGTGCTGACGCTGATGTTGTTTGCGATGTCATTCGGTAGAAATCAACGACTGAATACAATTGGTCGCTTTAAGGGCGCGGTGTTGTTCGTTTCCTTTGTGGCTTATCAGTGTTATCTCTATTTTGAAGTCGCGTCGGGTGAGTCATTGTTTTGACTGCAACAGATCTGAGGCGTTAATTTTTTTAATTGTCTGGTGGATATATTGATAGATTTGCGCTTGAATTTTATTTCAGGTAATTTAATTCATATATATGAGTTATATGAATTTCCCGGGATTCGAAATCACAACCAATCGTTCTTTAGTTATTCACCGAAATTTTTAATATTGAGGACAACCCAATGAAAATGACAACAGAAGAAGCCTTTATCAAGGTGCTGCAGATGCACGGCATTGAGCATGCCTTTGGTATTATCGGTTCGGCGATGATGCCGATTTCGGATTTATTCCCGGCAGCGGGTATTAAGTTCTGGGACTGTGCGCATGAATGTAGCGCCGGCATGATCTCCGACGGTTATACGCGTGCCAGCGGCAAGATGTCGATGGCGATTGCGCAGAACGGCCCGGGCATTACCAATTTTGCGACTCCGATTATGACCGCCTTCTGGAACCATACGCCGTTGCTACTGGTGACCCCGCAGGCGGCGAATAAAACCATCGGTCAGGGTGGATTTCAGGAAGTCAAACAAATGGCCCTGTTTGAAGACCTGGTGTGCTACCAGGAAGAAGTACGCGATCCGAGCCGAATGGCCGAAGTGCTGAACCGCGTGATAGACAATGCCTGGCGTGGTTCCGCGCCGGCGCAAATTAACATTCCCCGCGATTACTGGACGCAGGTCATCGACATTGATTTACCCCAGCAATCGGATTTGGAACGTTCATCGGGCGGCGCTGACGCTATTTCTAGAGCGGCCGACTTGCTGTCAAATGCTCAATTTCCGGTTATCCTGAACGGCGCAGGCGTTATCCTCAGTAATGGCATCAACGCTTCGGTAAAACTCGCCGAGCGGCTCGATTCTCCGGTGTGCTGTAACTATCAGCACAACGACGCCTTCCCTGGTTCACACTCGCTCGCTGCCGGTCCTTTGGGTTATAACGGTTCGAAAGCCGCTATGGAACTCATTGCCAAAGCTGACGTGGTGTTAGCTCTCGGTACTCGACTCAACCCATTCTCGACATTACCGGGTTATGGTATCGATTACTGGCCGAAGAATGCCAAAATCATCCAGGTCGATATCAATGCGAATCGTATTGGCCTGACGAAGAAGGTCGATGTCGCCATTCAGGGCGATGCACGTCTGGTTGCCGAACAGATACTCACCCGGCTCGAGGACGGCGCCGGTGATGCCGGACGCGAAGCCCGTCGCAGCTTGATCGCTGAAACCAAAGCCAGCTGGGTAGAAGAACTCGCAGGGCTGGTTCACGAAGAGGACAATGACGAAGGCATTACCTGGAACGAAAGAGCCCGTGCGCGTGATCCACAGCGTATGTCGCCTCGCCAGGCCTGGCAGGCGATCATGGCGGCCATGCCAAAGGATGCCATGGTGTCATCCGACATTGGCAACAACTGTGCAATCGGTAACGCTTATCCGAGTTTCGAAGAAGGTCGTAAATATTTCCCTCCGGGACTGTTCGGGCCCTGCGGGTACGCGCTGCCTGCTATTCTCGGCGCCAAGATCGGTTGCCCCGATGCACCGGCGATCGGCTTTGCCGGTGATGGCGCCTTCGGAATTTCGATGAATGAAATGACCGCATGCGGTCGTAATGACTGGCCACCGATTACCATGGTCATCTTCCGCAATTATCAATGGGGCGCGGAAAAGCGTAACACCACCTTGTGGTACAGCGATAACTTTGTCGGAACCGAACTGAACGTCGGTGTGAACTACGCTAAAGTCGCCGAAGCCTGTGGTGTGAAAGGTATCCAGGTCGACACGATGGAGCAGCTCACCAAAGTGTTGAAGACAGCGGTCGATGAGCAGATGAACAACAATACCACGACATTCATCGAAGTCGTCCTCAACCAGGAACTGGGCGAGCCTTTCCGTCGTGACGCGATGAAGACGCCTGTCGCTGTTGCTGGCGTAGATGCCGCAGATATGCAACCACAACAGGGTGTGCCGAGTCATCGCTGATCAGTATCGATAGTAAGTTTGAGGATAGCTGACTCCGCGCCATTTCGGAGGCAGCATTCCTTCAGTTGAGTCCAATTATTGAAGAGGTATTTATGGCCATTGAGATTGTAAAAAAAGCCGCAAAAACTCCAGCTACTGGTGAAGATAATACGGCAAGAATCGTACATGAAATGCTGCAGGCGATTGAATCCGGTGGTGAAAGCAAGGCGCGTGAATACGCGTTAAAACTCGATGGTTGGGATAAGGATATAATCGTCAGCCGCGAAGAAATTGATGCCGCAAGCGCCTCGTTATCCCAACGAAGCAGAGATGACATCTGTTTTTCTCACAAGCGGGTGAAAGCCTTTGCAGAGGCCCAGCTTGCCAGTATGGGTGAGTTTGAAACGGAACTATCGCCCGGTCTGTTTGCAGGTCAGCGCCTGATGCCGGTAAAAACTGCAGGTTGCTATGTGCCTGGCGGTCGATATGCGCATATTGCATCGGCGATTATGAGTATTACCACAGCTAAAGTCGCCGGGGTTGACCATGTCATTGCCTGTTCGCCGACCCATCGTGATCGTGGCGTGCATCCTGCCATTTTATACGCAGCAGACCTGGCCGGTGCCGATACCATTCTGTCAATGGGAGGCGTACAGGGCATTGCAGCAATGGCCTTCGGTTTATTTACTGGTCATGAAGCCGATATTCTGGTCGGACCTGGAAATCGTTTTGTCGCCGAAGCCAAACGAATACTATATGGCCGTGTGGGCATTGATTTATTTGCCGGACCGACTGAGATTTTAGTCATAGCGGATGAAAATGCCGACCCTGAAATTGTTGCCTCGGATTTAGCCGGACAAGCCGAGCATGGCCTTGATTCACCCGCCTGGCTGGTATCAACCTCGATGGAACTGGCACAAAATACAATCGATTTAATGCCGAAGTATATCGAGCGGCTGGCCGAACCGAACCGTTCTACCGCCGAATCGGCCTGGCGAGATTATGGAGAAGTCGTTGTTGTCAATTCCAGAGAGGAAGCCGTTGCGGTCAGCGATCGATATGCTCCTGAACACCTTGAGGTACAGTGCCATGACCTGGACTGGTGGTTGAAAAACCTGAGCAATTACGGTTCACTATTCCTGGGTGAGGAAACCACAGTTGCATACGGCGATAAATGTTCGGGAACTAATCATATTTTGCCAACCAAAGGTGCCGCGCGTTATACCGGAGGACTCAGCGTCAGCAAGTTCATCAAGGTATTGACCTGGCAGCGAATGACCGAAGAATCGAATCGCGATGTAGGCGCGGTAACTGCCAGGATTTCACGCTCCGAAGGCATGGAGGGTCATGCGCGTACCGGTGACGACCGACTCTACAAGTATTTTCCAGGCGAGGAGTTCGATCTCGGAATTTGAGAATGTCGAATGGCTTGTTAGGGCAGTTTTCGCTTGATGGCCGCTGTTTTGTGGTCACGGGCGCGAGTTCCGGCATTGGTCGCGCGATGGCAGGCTTTCTCGCAAGTGCAGGTGCGGCTTTAATTCTCGTCGCGCGCCGACAAAATGAACTGGAATCAGTCGCTGAAGTGATTCGTTCGACAGGTAGTCGGGCAGAAATCGTTGCCGCAGATTTATCTCAACGTGAATGTATTGCCGAAATAGCGGCTCAATGTAAGGCCAAATATCAAAACAGTATTGTCGATGGCGTTATCAATGCAGCCGGTGTGAATTTACGCCAGGCAGTTGAGGAAATCACCCTCGATAGCTGGGATTTGACACTAAATCTCAACCTGGCGATTCCATTCTTTTTTACTCGCGAATTTGTCCCGGAAATGCAGACCCGGCAATATGGGCGTGTGATCAATATTGCGTCGTTACAGTCCAGTCGCGCTTTTCCCAACGGGCTGGCCTATGGTGCCTCCAAAGGCGGGGTTTGTCAGTTAACCCGCGCAATGGCTGAGGTCTGGTCAAAAGATAATATATGCTGCAATGCGATTGCTCCCGGATTTTTCCCGACAGAATTGACGGCACCGGTTTTTGACAACGATAATAACCGGGGGTGGGCTGCAAAACAGACAACGATAGGCCGGAACGGGGCGCTCGAAGACCTGTCGGGTATAACAATTTTTTTTGCTTCAGACGCTTCGAGTTATATAACCGGCCAAACCTTACATATCGATGGCGGATTTACTGCTAAATAGACCCGGAGAAAGGAAAATCGCATGAAAGCACTGGTATATACTGCGAATCAGGAAATGTCATTCCGTGATGAGCCCGATCCACAGGCCGAGCATGGCGATGCTTTAATTAAAATAGAATCCGTGGGTATTTGCGGATCAGATATGCACGCCTACCTCGGGCATGATGAACGCCGGGTGCCGCCACTCATTTTAGGCCACGAAGCCGTGGGGGAAATTCTCCAGGGTTCTAAACCCGGCCAACGGGTTCTTCTAAATCCGCTGATTACCTGCGGCGAATGTCATGAATGTCTCAGTGGGCGACAAAATCTCTGTTCGCATCGTGACCTGATCGGCATGTATCGCGCTGGCGCCTTTGCCGAGCAGATAGCTATTCCGGAACGCAATCTGATTCCAGTGCCTGATAGCATCTCCAGTGAAAAGGCCGCATTAACCGAACCGGGAGCGACCGGCTTGCATGCGGTGTTACTCGCAGAACGCGCTGCTTCGCGACCGGTCAGTGAATCGCGTGCCTTGGTAGTTGGCGCTGGTTCGGTAGGATTGCTAACAGCGCTTATATTGAAAGATAAAGGCGCCTCCAAAGTGGCTATCGCGGAAACCAATCATCTTCGCCGTAAATCAGTGATACAACACACCGACTGCGATATATTTGACCCGATTGAAACACCCCCCGAAGCCGGTGAATACGACCTGGTATTCGATGCAGTCGGCAGCGCCATAACACGGCAATCGAGTATAGCTTCGGTGCGTTCAGGCGGCGTCATCGTTCATATCGGTTTAATGGATAACAAAGGTGATATGAACGTGCGTGCATTAACCCTGCGTGAAATAACCTTTATCGGTACCTATACTTATACGCCTGTCGATTTACGGGTAACACTGGAAAAACTCGCAAATGGCGCGCTGGGCAGGTTGAACTGGATCGAACAGCGTCCATTAGCCGAGGGTGATATCGCTTTTTCGGAGCTGTATAAGGGGCAGTGTGCTGCTCCGAAGGTGGTTTTGCGGGTATAGCTGTTTCTAAAATCGGCCCGATTGATAATCGGCAAAAGCCTGCTGCAATTCTTCCCGTGTATTCATCACGAACGGGCCGCCCCGAACGACCGTTTCCCCGAGCGGTTTTCCGGCTACCAGCAAAAACCTGACACCATGACTCGTACTACTGAGAGTCAATTGATCACCTTTGGCCAAAACAGCCAATTGGTCACATATCAACGGTGTTGAATCCAGCTTTAATGAACCTTTAATAACATAGACAAATGCATTATAGGTTTGTGGTAATGATTCGCTGAATGCCGTGTCAGCATCAAGTGTTACATCCAGGTATAGTGGGCAAGTTAAAGGTTGTTTCACCGGGCCTTTGGTACCCAGCGATGTTTCACCCGCGATGACACGAACTTTGCTACCCGGTCTTTCTTCTAGCGGGATATCGGCAGCATCGTGCTCCTGATAGGCCGGCGCAGTCATTTTGTGCGATGCCGGCAGGTTAATCCAGAGCTGAAAACCCTCTAGCAGGCCGTCTTCCTGTTCGGGCATTTCTGAATGGACGATGCCTTTACCAGCGGTCATCCACTGAATTCCACCGGGCTCGATGACACCCTCGTTACCAGCACTATCTTTATGACGCATACGACCGTCGAGCAGATAAGTGACCGTCTCAAATCCTCGATGCGGGTGGGTAGGAAACCCGGCGATGTAATCATCCGGGTTATTCGAACGGAAAGCATCGAGTAGTAGAAACGGGTCCAGGTCCATCAGTTTCGGTTGCCCGATGACTCGTAGCAGCTCAACGCCGGCGCCATCTGTCGCCGGCATGCCGGTAATTACCTGCTCGATCTTTCTTTGAATGCTCATAGGTTTCAACCTCCGGTTTCAGGCAGCGATGCGAGTTTCAATTTGATCTAGCGCCTTATTAAAGCTGGCTTCTGCATCAATATTCATTTGATCGGCAGCGATGATATTAATCTGTTCGATTCCAATAAAGCAGAAAACCTGTCTCAGGTAATCGCTGACGAAGTCTAGCGGGCTTTGCAAGGGTACGCCACCCGTGGTAATAATGAGGTCGACCTTCTTATTCTTAAGCAAGCCCACCGGGCCATCGGCTGCGTATTGAAAGGTGACACCGGCCCGACAGATCAAGTCAATCCAGGCTTTCAGGCTGGCAGGTACACCGAAGTTGTACATTGGTGTCGTCAGTATGATGTGATCAGCCTGTTTTAATTCATCAATGAGTCGGTTTGAAAATGCCAGTGACTGTTTTTGCTCGTCTGAACGCTCATCTGCCGATGTGAAGTTTGCTGCAACCCAGTTTTCATCGATGAAGCTCAATCCATCATTCAGATTGCGTTGATTGAGATTAATCTCATGCTGATCGGCCAGCTTTGCGATAAGGGCATCTCCCAGTTTTTTGCCATTTGAGTTTGAGACATTGGCACTGGCGTCGAGTCTTAAAATGTTAATATTCATGTTGTTTTCCTTTATAGTTGGAGGTGTTTGGCGTCGAGTGACCAGGTGCCGGCGCCCTGGGCAAAAAGCAGCAGAAAAGCGCCTGTAACGGCTATATTCTTTAAGAAAAGAATCATTTGCATCTGGTTGCCGAAATCACTGTGAAAAATAATTGCGGCAAGGAAGGTAAACCCGCCGAGTAGAATGGCCGCGATTCGGGTTTGAAATCCAACCAGAATGGCGATGCCACCGAGTAATTCCAGGGCTATGACTATCGGTAATAACAAGCCGGGTACACCAAACGATTCCATATAGCCCTGCGTGCCCTGGTATCCGGCTATCTTGCTGAAACCGGCGAGGACAAACATCAGGGATAATAATACCCGGCCACTAAGTGTTGACAGGTTGTTGATGGTTTCTTTGTTCATTTTGATTGCCTCTGTTGTGTTGATTGGCGTATTATGTTTGTTGTCTAAATAAAGATAAATAACGAAATAAACAAAATACTGTTGCCAAATATGGAACAATATGAATAAGTTTGAAGAGCTGGAAGCCTTTGTCGCGGTCGTTGATCAACGCAGCTTTAGCGCCGCCAGCGATCGTAGCGGCGTAGCCAAATCGGTTTTGAGCCGCCGGGTTAGCGAACTGGAAAAGCGTCTAGGCGTGCAATTGATGCAGCGAACCACCCGGAAACTATCGCTAACCGATACCGGACACTACTTTTATCAACGCGCTATCGGCCTGCTATCCGATTTAAGGGATGCCGAGCAGATGGTTTCCGACGCGCAGTGCGAATTGTCGGGTCGCATAAAACTGGCTGCGCCACTGGGGTTGGGTATTGGTCATCTGGCGAAACCCGTCGCAAGTTTTATGGCCGAGCATGGTAATCTCGAGATCGTCCTGGAATTGAATGACAGGCAAATAGATCTGGTCGAAGAGGGGTTCGATATTGCGATACGGATCGCCGATTTACAGGATTCCAGTTTGATTGCGCGTAAACTATCTGAAATCAACATGGTCATTTGCGCGAGTCCCGCCTATTTGCGAAAACGGGGTGAACCGCTGCATCCAACCGAGCTGACGGAGCATGAAGTATTGGTCTACAGCAATATAACACCGGGCCGACAATGGTCTTTTGATTATCATGGTGAACGTTTCAGTCCGCGAGTGAAATTTCGCATCAGCGCGAATAACGGAGAGCTGCTGGCAAAAATCGCCGCCAATGGACTCGGTATCACGGCTGGGCCCTTGTTTTATATGCAGTCTTATATTGATCGTGGCGAATTGGTACCGGTACTCGTCGAGTGCTCCAGGCCTTCTGTTGGTATGTACGCCGTTTATCCACCCGGAAAACTGATATCGCGGCGGGTTAAAATGTTCAGCGATTATCTTGCCGATTATTTCCGCAACCGGAATATTTAGGCACTTTGTTATTGGAGTGGTTTATTGGTGAAGAAATGTCGGTTCAGTACGCTTATCAGCTCCCTTTTAACAAAAGGCTTGCCGATAAAGTCGCTCATACCGGATTCCAGACAGGCCTGTCGATCACTGTCCTGGGTGTTGGCGGTCATCGCAATAATTGGTACATCGCTGCAGGTATCGTTTAATTTCCGAATTTGCCGTGTGGCTTCGTAGCCGTCCATGACCGGCATCTGGATATCCATAAATATCACATCATAGTTCTGGCTCACAAGGGCTTTGATTGCTTCATTTCCATCATTGGCTTTGTCGACTTGATAACCCAGGTTGGCAAGCATTTTTTCGGCGACGAGTTGATTGACGGGGATATCGTCAACGACAAGGATTGATAGCGCATTACCGGCTTTATTGGTCTTTACCAATTCGTCGGAAAGGGTGATGTCGGTATTTTCAGATGATGAGTCGTCATGGTCTTCTATCTGAGGCAGGCTAATGTCAAACCAGAAATGGCTGCCTTCACCTTCTTTACTACTGACACCAATCTCACCCCCCATCGCATCAATGATTTTTCGGCAAATGGCCAGACCCAGCCCGGTTCCACCAAAGTGTCGCGAAGTGGATGCATCGGCCTGGGTGAAGCTGTCAAAAAGTTTATCGATCACCGCAGCAGGAATGCCGATGCCGGTATCCTTGATTTCGATGCGAATACAGGGTGTGCCGTCGTTGATCCCGATTTGTCGGCAGATGATTGTAACTGCACCCTGTCGCGTAAATTTGATGGCATTGCCTACCAGGTTCATCAATACCTGACGTATGCGGCCATAATCACCAAGATAATGGTACTGCGAATCGGTTTCCAGTTTAAAACTTAGCATCAGTCCTTTTTCCGTTGCCTGGGGAGACAGGATACTGACCACGCCATTTATCACGTCGACCAGGCTGAATTCAATCTGCTCGAGATCAATCTCCTGTGCTTCCAGCTTGGAGAAATCGAGAATGTCGTTAATGATTTGGAGAAGCGCGTCACCAGAATCTCGGATAATTTTCGCGTATTGTTTTTGCTCCGGGTTCAGTCCGCTATCGATTAATAGTTCGGTCATTCCAATAACACCATTCATCGGGGTTCTAATTTCATGGCTCATGGTCGCTAGAAAATCCGCCTTGGCGAGATTGCCCCGTTCAGCGGCGTCTTTTGCGTCGACTAATTGCTGCTGTGCTTCATGCAGTACTGTGATGTCGGAGCCGTTACCTCGGTAGCCTGAAAATTCACCCTCATCGGAATAAATCGGTTTGCCATTGATTGATAACCAAACGCGCTCTCCATCTGATTTATCCCTGGAATGGATGAAATCGCGAAAAGGCTGGTGGTTTTTTAACGTCTCTAAATGGGCTTGCCATTTCGCAGTAGATACCTGCGGAGTGCCGGATTCCTCCCGGGTTTTGCCGAGCAGTGCGTTTGGCTGAACGCCACTGACGGATTCAAATTGGTCCGAAAAATAGGAAAAACGCAGGTCCTTATCCATTTCCCAGAACCAGTCAGAACCCGCTGCGGCGAAGTCTCGTAAGCGTTTTTCCTGATAAGCAATATCAGACCGATGTGAATTAGCAGTTTCCCGCAATGCGTTGTTGAGCAGGTCAATAATTTCGCCGAATTCATCGTTTCTATCATGATGAATCGTATATTCATCGGCTTTGGCCGGGTTTCCCCGCGCTTTTTCCAGGCTTTCACGAATGCATTTCAACGGGTATTTGAAATTCAGGGCCAGGTAAAGAAATACGGTTAGTCCGACGAACAGGCTGATAATTAAAACAAGGCCCGATATTCGGACGACATATTGCGCCAGTGCCGGACCAATTTGAGATGAATCCATGCGCACAATAATATCCAGGTTGATGCCGACAGATTCTCTGGATAGATGGATTTCATAACGCTGATCAGAATCCAGTAACCAGGGCTTATCCGATCCAACCCTCGATTCGATGGTTTCCCCCGCATTGGCAATAATTGCCCCATGTTGGTCGAGAATGGTAATACCTTTAATTTTGGAATCTGCCTGTAATATGTTGTGCAGACGTTTTTCAGTCAGTTCGCCTTCCATGGTGGAATTGGTTAGTGCTGTTTTGATAACGGATGTTGCCAGTTGTTCCAGATCGTTCAGGCTGGAATGTTTGAAATTTGTATACGACGGGAAAATTATGATCAGTTCAATGGCGATGATAGCCAGTATCACCACGATGAAGAGTCGACGTGCGAGACGTAATCGCCACATATCCAACAAATAGTCCATCAAGGAATGCGTTAAAACTGAAATTTCGCGCATATTGACTACTCAAAAACCATCGTTAAGAACGACCTGGGTGATTGATTTATTGGAACAAAGGGCATTATTGGGAGTATAGGTTTAATAGAATAGATTGCTGAAAATAATTTTGACTAATCGAATATCGACGTAGCCGTTTGAGAACCGATATACTTCGCTTTTTTCCCAGGTTATCACAGTGAGCATTAAATCAGATCGATGGATTCGACACATGGCCGAATCCGAAGGCATGATCTATCCGTATGAACCGGATCAGGTTCGTGAGTCCAGTGTTGGTCGAATTATATCGTATGGCACTTCCAGTTATGGTTATGACGTGCGTTGCGCCAATGAATTCAAGATATTCACCAATATCAATTCCGCGATTGTGGATCCGAAAAATTTCGATGACGAGAGTTTTGTCGATGTCGAATCCGATGTTTGTATTATTCCACCAAACTCTTTCGCGCTGGCGAGCACGGTAGAGTATTTTCGTATTCCTCGCAGCGTTTTAACAGTATGCCTGGGCAAGTCGACTTATGCGCGTTGCGGCATTATCGTCAATGTCACGCCGTTGGAACCGGAATGGGAGGGCCATGTTACGCTGGAGTTTTCCAATACCTCGCCGTTGCCCGCGAAGATCTATGCCAACGAAGGTGTCGCTCAAATGCTGTTTTTTGAATCAGACGATATCTGCGAGATATCGTATAAAGATCGTGGTGGTAAGTATCAGGGACAACGCGGGGTGACTTTGCCGAAGGCTTAAACAGATAGTGCTTGCGCGGGCGTTAGTGCAGTCGCGAAAGCTGGCGGATTGCCCAAAAGTAATTTGTCTCCTGTTACCAGTATTGCTTCCGGCTGGTACGCCAGCAACGACCATAAGTGATTGTCCCCAGGATCAGGCGCAGCTACGTTAGCCGAAGGCTCCCGCCAAACAGCATTGGCTGTTAGCTCGGTAAGCAGCAAATCTATTTCGGTAACCGACAGTTTGTGTAATTTTTGTATTCGAGGCCGATTCAATACAGCCCTGTATTCAAATAATAGATCAGGTGAAAGTAAGTAGATAAATCTACCGGTAAGCATGCCATCTAATATCTGTGCTACCGGAGACTGTTCATCATTGGTGATTAAACCAGCGACGACAACATTTGTGTCAACAATGAATGCCTGTATCAATTGCCGCTGTAATCTCGAGATTCAGTTAATGCCACATCCATGGCTTCATCGGCACTTAGTCGGCTTTGCTGTCTGGCTTTTTTTATTAGTTCTTTTGCATTGGCTGTGCTTTTCAATCCACGAAATCGCAGGCTTTCCTCTATTAATGCCGCAATACTTCTTCCCTGGCGGGACGCGGTCTCTTTCAGAGCGGCGTGGGTCTCTTCACTTAAACTGATAGTCAGCCGGGGCACGTTGATATCTCGTATATATCACCAAGTCACCATAACACCGTTATTAACGTAATTCAATGTGAGTCTTTTCGATGGCGCAAAGTAAACGCTCGATTTCATTTGCGCAAATCAGCTTCGTAGATCAATAATCGGCCACTCGCGTTGCCGCGCGATTTGGCCTAATACCTCATCCGGATTAACCGCAACAGGGTGACTGACCCGCTCAAGCAAAGGCAGGTCATTAATCGAGTCACTATAAAAATAACTGTCGTCCAGCCTGTGGTTTTGTTGTACCAGCCATTCATTCAATACCGTTACCTTGCCCTCCTTGAAGGTCGGGATGCCCAGATAATTCCCTGTGTATCGATCGTCGATTATCTCCGGCCTGGTGGCCAGCAGATGAGGGATCTCAAGTAGTTGCGCAATCGGTTCGGTAATGAAGAAATTTGTCGCGCTGATGATAATCAACGTGTCGTCCTGCTGCCGGTGTTTGTCTAACAATGCCCGTGTGCCGGTCGCGATAATCGGCTTTATCCAGCTTTCAACATAATCTGCTCGCCAGGCGTATAAAGCCTCGACAGAGTGTTGTGTCAGTGGATGCAGGGCAAACTGCAGATACCTGTCATTATCCAGTTCACCACGATGATAGTCTTCCATGAAAGACTGGTTTAAACGCTGGTATTCGATCTTATTGACGATATTGTTAGCCACCATATATTCGCCCCAGAGATAGTCGCTATCGCCATTGAGCAAAGTATGATCGAGGTCGAATATTGCCAGAGCCATGATGCTATCGGACCGAGTTCGGTTTGGTGTGAGGGATGTTCTATGTCAAAATACTTACTACCATACTAACCGAAACAACAGGATTTAGCGAAGTGATTGACCGTGATGGTTATCGAGCAAATGTAGGCATTGTCCTCTGCAATCAGCAATCGCAGGTGATGTGGGCGCGTCGGCTCGGTCAGGATGCCTGGCAATTCCCACAGGGTGGCATCGGTCGCAACGAGGAAGTCGATATCGCTATGTACCGGGAATTGTGGGAGGAGACAGGGCTCAAACAAACAGATGTGAGGATATTGGCTTCAACCAGTAGCTGGTTGCGCTACAAATTACCCAAACGGTTAATCCGGAGAAACACTTCACCACGCTGTATCGGGCAGAAACAAATATGGTTTTTGCTAGAGTTGACTGCAGCAGAACAGGCCTTTGATTTATCGGTTTCCGGTAAGCCTGAGTTCGACCATTGGAAGTGGGTGGATTACTGGCATCCGGTTGATAATGTGGTGTATTTTAAACGCCGGGTCTACCAATGTGCGCTTGCACAACTTGAAAGTAGCTTGCCATAGGGGGACAATCTTGCTAATAGTGACTATTTGAAGTTGTATCAACTAGATCCAAATCGAGTCTGGCGTCACAATTAATTCTGCTGATGCATCAACAAAATCCAATGGGAGTTTAGAATATATGTCGGGAGTTCGTCGCTAGTGCCATCGATGATACACAGATTGCAGAGTATTGTACTCGAAGTCGGCCGTTCACCCGATATCCATCATGCGCTTGATTTGATAGCGAGTCGTCTGCTGAACGACTTACGAGCAAATGCCTGTACGATATTTCTAACCACAAAGGACGATCCGCTAACATTAGTGCTAAAAGCCTGCCATGGGCTCAGTCCCGGTATCATTGGTAAAGTCAAGAGACGTTTTGGTCAGGGCTTGATCGGTATCGTAGCCGAGCGTGCCGAGACGATTAACCTGATAAAGGCAGAGGAGCATAAAAATTTCATACTGGTACCCGAGTCGGGTGAAACTAAATTTCCGATATATCTCGGTGTGCCGATTGTATCGCACCGCAAGGTTTTAGGTGTTATCGCTATTCAGCGTGCCGAAATTGCTTTCAATGAAGATGACGAGGCTTTTCTGACGACGCTCGCAGCACAGCTTGCGACCTCGATTGAGCATGCTGAAAGCCACGGACGCTTCAAATTAATCGGTGAAACAAAAAAAGATAAAACGGCTTATATAGTCAAAGGAGTCGCCGGCTCGCCGGGCATGGCGATCGGTCAGGCGATCGTATTGAATCGTGGCGTCGACCTGGATTCGGTACCGGACAAGAAGATAGGTGACAGAGGACCGGAACTCAGCAGATTTAACGATGCGGTGCGAAAGGTTCAGGATGATTTAAACGAACAGGCGGAGCGAATGCGTGGTGCATTGCCGGAAGAAGAATGCGCCCTTTTTGTCGCTTATTCACAAATGCTAAACAGTGGGTCGCTGATCGATGATACCCACAAACGTATCGTGCTGGGCAATTGGGCGCCCGCGAGCTGGCGGGATACGGTCGAGGAACACGCCCAGGTGTTTGAGAAAATGGATGATGAGTATCTTGCCGAACGCGCCAACGATATTCGTGACCTTGGGCGTCGGGTTTTGCGCAAATTCATGTTAGAGCAAAGCCCTTATATCGATTTCCCGGATCGTACCGTGCTGGTCGGTGATGAAATAAGCGCTACCGACCTGGCCGATGTGCCGACAGATTGCCTTTGTGCAATTTTATCGACCCACGGTAGTGGATCGTCGCATGTGTCGATATTGGCCCACGCACTGGGTGTACCGGCTGTTATGGGTATTGCTAATCTGCCAGTTAAGCAAATGGATGGTCAGCAGGTCATAGTCGATGGTTATGGTGGGTTTGCTTATATTGACCCGGATAATAACTTGCTTGATGAGTACAGTACCTATCTTCGGGAGGAGGAAGAGATTGAGTTCAGCTTGCTGGGTTTAAAAAATGAACCGGCAATTACGACTGACAATCATCGAGTCGCGCTGTATGTAAACTCTGGCTTAATGGCTGATCATTCTCCTTCTCTACGCAGTGGTGCCGAAGGGGTCGGGTTATATCGAACGGAGATACCGTTTCAGATTCGCGATCGTTTTCCCAGTGAAGAAGAACAGTATGATATTTATAAGAATGTGCTGCAAACCTTCGATGGTATGCCGGTCATATTGCGAACACTCGACGTTGGCGGTGATAAGCCTTTGAGTTATTTCCCGATTAAGGAAGCCAATCCGTTTCTTGGCTGGCGCGGGATTCGTATTACCCTGGATCACCCGGAAATCTTCATCACTCAGGTAAGGGCAATGATGCGAGCCAATATCGCGTTTGAGAATCTGCAAATATTGTTACCGATGATCAGTGGTGCCAGAGAACTGGAAGATTCACTCGAGCTGATTCACCGAGTTCAGAAGGAACTCGAAGAAGAGTTGGAAGTAACAGTTGTGTTGCCGCCGGTGGGTGCGATGATTGAAGTACCTTCGGCGGTGTACCAGATAGAAGATATATGCCGGCTGGTCGATTTTGTTTCAATCGGTACAAACGATTTGACCCAATATATACTGGCTGTTGATCGTAACAATGAAAACGTCGCGGAAATATATTCTTCGTTACACCCCGCCGTATTAAAAGCCATGCAGCAAATTGTCGCAGGTGCAGCGCGCAGTAATACGCCTGTCAGTGTTTGTGGTGAGCTGGCAGGTGACCCGTTGGGTGTGCTGGCATTGCTGGGTATGAAAATAGAAACCTTGTCTATGAGCGTCGGTAGCCTGCTGAAAGCCAAGAAGGTGATTAAATCATTCAGTCGAAGTGAGCTTGAATGTATATTGGGCGAGGCGACCTCGCTGGCTGATGCTCATCGAGTTCGGGAGTTGTATTCGAGTGAACTGGATAAAAAGAATCTGGGTAGTCTTATTCGGGCCGGAAAGTGATTTAAAGAGGTTTGGCTACCGCTAGCAAGACCACGGTGAATAGAATAAATACGGGTAATTCATTAAACCAGCGAAACCAGACATGGCTTCTCTGGCTGACACCCGATTCGAGTTCGCGGATTATCCTGCCGCAATAAAAGTGATAAATCACCAGTAAAAGCACCAGCCCGAGTTTTATTTTCAACCAGAGCATATGGGCATAAGCTGCCCAGGCGTAATCAAATAGTAGCCAGAATCCAAATGCCAGGGTAAAAACCATCCACGGTGTGATAAATCTATAAAGTTTTTTCTCCATTATGGTGAGTTGATTTTGTACTGCAGGTTCATCACTCATCGCATGATTAACAAACAATCGCGGCAGGTAAAATATTCCCGCAAACCAGGCTACCATAAATATTATATGGAATGCCTTTACCCAGATCATTTGTTGCCTCGGTTGTTATGTAATTGATTTAGCAATCTATTCTTGACTCGGGTTCTATTCGCAATTTGTGTTCTATACTAGTTGATGGTTTGGAAAACTGATCTATGTATAATGCGGCGTTCATTTTAACCACATTTTAACCACAAAGGCTGCGCAAATAAATGATTAGGGTAGGTATAGTTGGTGGTACGGGTTATACCGGAGTAGAGCTTATGCGACTACTACTAACTCACCCGGAAGTGATACTAACAGCAGTAACCTCCCGGGCTGAGTCCGGCAGGCCAGTTGCTGATTTATTTCCCAATTTGCGTGATCATATCGATCTCAAATTTAGCGAACCGAATTTAGATGCCTATCGCGATTGTGATCTGGTATTTTTTGCCACACCGAACACTACGGCAATGAAACAGGCCGATGCATTGATATCAGCGGGCATCAAAATGATTGATCTCGCTGCGGACTTTCGTATCAAGGATATTTCCATCTGGGAACGATGGTATGGGGCCACCCATGCTTGTCCTGAGCTGATTGAAAAAGCAGTATATGGCTTGCCTGAATTAAATCGTGAGGCCATTCGTGCGGCTGATCTGGTGGCTAATCCAGGCTGTTATCCGACTTCGGTGATTCTTGCATTGCTACCGTTGCTCGCAGCGGAAAGGATTAATCCATCAAGTATTATCGCTGATTGTAAATCGGGTACCAGTGGTGCAGGCCGGCAGGCTAATATTGGTACTGGATTTTGTGAAATAAGTGAGTCATTTAAGGCCTATGGCGTACCCGGACACCGTCATTTGCCCGAAATCCGACAAATTCTGCAGTCGGTTATAGCCGGGGCCGATCTGGTTTTCATTCCTCATTTATTACCTGTTATTCGTGGGATTCACTCCACAGTCTATGCCGATGCCGATGTACCGGCTGATGACGTGCAGCTATTATTCGAGGACTATTATCGGAACGAGTTTTTCGTCGATGTAATGCCGACGGGCTCACATCCAGAAACGAGATCGGTTAAGGGAGCTAATACCTGCCAACTTGCGGTTCATTACTTACCACAAAGTAGAAAATACGTTGTTCTCTCGGTTATTGATAATCTGGTAAAAGGTGCGGCGGGACAGGCAATCCAGAATATGAATCTGATGCTTGGATTCGAGGAAAGCAGCGGGCTTGGGTCACCAGGGATGATGCCTTGAGAATCGGTCATCGAGGATTCCAAGTCAAGCAGTACCGGCCCTGGAAACTGTGGTTTGGCGTTGTCATTATAGCCGGTCTGCTTTGTGCTTTTTTTTTGCTCGGCCGGGAATATCAGTCTTACGAACTGGGTCGATTAGAGCTCGAACGTGAAACGTTGATCAATCAGGTTACCGACCTCGAATCGCGAAATTATAATTTGGTGCAACAAAATGCGCATTTGTCTGGAACCAGCAAAATTGAACACGATGCTTACCAGCTTGCGAACCGAACCCTGATTAAGCATCAGGAGGAAATATTGGCGCTAAAGGAAGAACTGGCTTTTTACCAGGGTATAGTTGCACCAGCCAGTGCGGCGCTAGCGGTTAATTTGCAATCTTTCAAGGTTGAGCAAAAAAACAATCAGGAGTTGTATCGATTTAAGTTGGTACTGACTAAAAGCGGCAAGAGTAATCGAAAAATAAAGGGAAAGTTTAACATAGTCTTTCGTGGCGAAAATGCGGGTGTAGCAAGCGAATACAAGCTTAAAAACATTAAAACCGACCAAAAGGACAAATATGGTCGGTTTAACTTTCGATATTTTCAGATATTTGAGGGCGAAATTATTATGCCTGTTGATTTTATGCCGTACGAGGCAGAAATTCACATCAATCCGTCGACAAAAAAGGTAAAATCCTTAACCGAGACGATTTCATGGGCAACTATAATGTCCGAGGACTACTAGTATGTTTGGTAAAAAGAAAGCGTTCAGTTCAGCCCGTATCGATACGTTGGTTGGTCAGGGTACTGAAATTAATGGTGATCTGGTTTTTTCCGGAGGCTTGCACGTAGACGGAAAAATTAACGGTAATGTCGTTGCGGAGGAAGGTAGCACGGCGATATTGATACTCAGCGAATTCGGCCGTATCGAAGGCGAAGTTAAAGTACCAAATATGGTGTTGAATGGTGAAATTATCGGTGACGTATTCGGTTCAATCCGGGTAGAACTTGCGCCAAAATCTCGCGTAAAGGGCAGCGTTTACTATAATTTAATTGAAATGGCAATTGGAGCTGAAGTGAATGGAGGGCTCATTCATCAACCTGATGGATTACGGCCACAGAGAGCGCTGGAAGATAAATCGGCTGTTCGGGACGACGAATCCAGTGATGAGGCTGTAGTGGAAAAATAGCCTCAGTAAAATAAGGGACTTGAATTTCTTCGAAATGATATTATTGTCTGTCTCATTAGGTAGATTTTATCAAGCTACCCGAAGCTAATAGGTAAATCATGGTCAGTATTACAATCGATGCTAATTTTGGTATGAAGGCAAGCCCGGTAACCAGCACCGTGTTGGATTTTACCCTAGCCGCGGCGCATAAACTTCAGGCGCTAATCGAAGAAGAAAATAATCCGAAGTTAAAACTGCGCGTGTCGGTTTACGGAGGTGGATGCTCCGGTTTCCAGTATACTTTTTCGCTCGATGAAGAAATTAAAGATGGTGATCGTACGGTTGAAACCGATGGTGCTATGTTGTTAGTTGATAATATGAGTTATCAATATCTGGCCGGTTCCGAGGTGGATTTCATGGAAGGCCTTGAAGGTGCGATGTTTGTGGTTAAAAACCCGAATGCAACCTCTACCTGTGGCTGTGGTTCATCATTTGCGATCTAGAGTATTAATTCAGGTTGATAAAACGGGATTTGCAACGCGTTTTTCACACAGGCCTAGAAATTGTAATATCCGTTGAGAAATATTCCATCGTATTTTAAATCGGTGGTCAAATCATTGGCATCGTCGAGTTGCAGTGAAAAGGTTTTTACGCCGCCTTCAAAGCCCAGCCCATAATTCGACTGGTAACCGAGTTTGAGGGTGGAGTCCTCCGCCGAGTTACTATTTAGACTTAGATTGTTGAAATTGGCTCCAATGTAAAAGCCGCTGTAGGGCAGGTCGAAGCGAGCTGAGAGGTGAAGCAGTGGAATGGTTTCGTCGACTGCAACGCGAGTTGTAGTAGTGTCTCCGCTAAGTTCGACCGCTCCATCGAAGCGTTTTAGATCCACACCCATATCGAGGTTGACCCAGTTATTCAGCAATTGATAGTACAGAACGATGTCTTCATGGGAAAGGTCCAAATTTGAGCGGACGCGATTACCCGAATTAAAAGTTTCGCCATTAAAGTTGAGATCACTGTTAAGGGTTGATGAGCCGGTACTATCCAGTGAGTAACCCTGATAGCGAATATTAGGCAACACGGGGATCGGGTGTTCGAGAATTAATACAAATGAATTCTGCGATTCATCGCTTATTCCGAGATCGTCATTGAGGTTGACCGAAGTGCTACTATTTTTGCTGTTGAAAGAGCCTGACAATGAAGGCGACCAGTGTTGAGCACCGATATTCAGGCCGACGAAGTCGGCGATCACGGGGTTAATCTGCAATATCCCTATTGCCAGCAGTGTTGACACAGTCCATGTTTGTTTCATTTATCGGCCTGACTGTTTACGGGAGTGAGTAGCTTAATTTTTAGTATAGTATAAAGACCGAAAACTGTAGCACTAGTTTCTGAAGTTGTTAAAAAGTTACATCAATATAGACCTGTTTCCCTGAAATATGGCACCGAGAACCGCCGGCTCTCGCGCATTTGTTGCTGAAGGCAAATTACCTGGCTGACCGTTAATAGTTTGTCGGGCTAACCATGCAAAGGCAAAGGCCTCGACATAATCCGGGTCTATTTGCAGTTTGCAGGTGCTGTTGATTGTTGTGTCGGGAAATAATGACTGCAGACGCCGCATTAGCTGTTGGTTATGTACCCCGCCGCCGCAGACATAACATTCATCAGGAACCTCGTCTAGTTGCTGGATCCCCCGGATGATCGTTGTTGCGGTGAGTTCTAACAGGGTTGCCTGTACATCGACTGGTTTAAGACTATTTGCCGAAAACGCATTGATCCAGTCTGGGGAGAAGTATTCTGTGCCGGTCGATTTGGGTGGTTTTTGCGAAAAATAGTCCTCATCCGATTGCATGGCCTGTAATAATTCATCGACGATCTGACCTGAAGCTGCCCATTTGCCCTTGTTGTCGTATTTATTACCTAAATGTTTCTGTATCCAGTAGTCGAGCAAAGTATTCCCAGGGCCGGTATCAAAACCGAGCGCCGGCTTATCCGCGTCCGCTGGCAAAAGAGTAATGTTGGCTATACCACCTATATTGATGATGACTCGATTGCAATCTAATGTGCGAAACATAGACTGGTGGAACCCCGGCGCCAATGGCGCACCCTGGCCACCTAAGGCTATGTCACGTCTCCTGAAATCCGCCACTGTAGTCAGACCTGTTAATGCAGACAGGGTGTTCGGGTCGCCTATCTGCAGCGTATAAGCAGGTTCCATATTCGGCTTATGCTGAATTGTCTGACCGTGGCAGCCAATGGCGCGAATTTTGTCCAGCTCAATCGGTAATGCTGATAAGGTCTGGTTCACCACATCTGCATATGTCCGAGCGATATTGACATCGAGTTTGCAAAGCTGATCGATGGTGATGCGGTCTGCTTGTATAACATTACGAATGCGCTGCACCAATATTTCGGGGTAAGGCTGTGTATGGCAGTGTAGCCCTGTAGGATTTGAGTCGGTAAAATCGACGATTGCGATATCGATGCCATCGAGGCTGGTGCCTGACATTAAACCAATATAGATTTCTGAGCGCGAGCTCATGCAATTAATAGCGGTTGTCGGCGACGGTGTTTTCCATCAGCTGCAGCATTGACAAATACACACTGGTTTTATCTTTAAAATTAGCCAGATATGAGGAATGTACGGGTTTCGCTTCAGGTAGCCGAACTGTCAATGGGTTACGGTGAACACCGTTGACGCGAAATTCGTAGTGTAAATGGGGGCCGGTCGCCAAACCTGAACTGCCAACATAACCGATAATTTGTCCTTGTTTGACCTTTTTCCCCGTACGCGCTCCCTTGGCATAACGATGCAAATGGCCATATAAGGTGGTGTAGCGACCGCCGTGTTGAATAATTATCGCGCGGCCATAACCTCCTTTGGTACCAGCGAATCTGATCTTGCCATCACCTGCAGCTCGAACCGGTGTGCCTCGAGAAGCCGCGTAATCGACTCCCTTGTGAGAACGCCATTTGGATAATACCGGGTGCCAGCGTTTATTACTGAATCTGGAACTGATACGGGAGAATTCGACCGGGCTGCGCAGGAAGGCTTTGCGCATACTCTTGCCTTCTTCATCGTAATAATCGCCTTCACCTTTTGGGTCAACGTAATACACGGCTCGATAGGTTTTGCCATTATTAACAAATTCGGCGGCCAGGATTCGACCATTTCTGATTTTGACGTCGTCTTTATAGAGCTCGTTATAAACGATGCCGAATCGATCACCTTTGCGGATATCGAGTGAAAAATCAATATCCCAGCCAAAAATGCCGGCTAAGTCCATAATCACGCTTTCCGGAATATTGCTCTTGGCGGCTGCTTCAAATAATGAACTTTTAATCACGCCTTCGCGGTAAACCGGATAGGCGTCGAGTTGAAAATTGGTTACTTTAGAGTTGAATGACTGGCCTTCGGTTCGTTGAATTAATAGAGTTCTGGTAATTTCGGGCTCGTATTTCATCTGACGCAAACGACCGTCGCTGTCGAGTAGTATATGTATTTTCTGCCCGGGTTTAATATAACGAAGCGATTTGGTTTGCTCGTTCAAGGTAGCGACAGCATGGGTGGTTGCAGCTGGCAAATTGTTTTTTGTAAATATCGAGGCCAGCGTATCGCCGGATTTAATTGTAATAGTTTTCCAGGGAATTTGCGTAGAAGCGGGAGCGGTAGATTGCAGCGTAGCGGCTTCGACCGAGGATTCAGTAACTTCAGGTAATGCCAGTGCATAGTGTAATCGATCCGACTTGGGGGTAGAATCCGCAGCTTTGGCCGTAGGTTGCCAGTTGGAGGCACTAAATCCCAGCAAAATAACCGCGGTAGACGCGATTAACAGCTTAAACGGCATTTTTATTCGAAACTTCGAACGCATTGGAGGCAGTTTCCGGGATTTTGTGCAGGAAGTATGATCCGATTTTAGATCAAGATCTTGAAAATTCATGAGAATATTGGCGTAAGTTGTTGGTTATTTTAATAAATACTGTCCCCGAATGAGGTATACCATGATTTCTGTGGAAAATGCAATGCAGCAAATCGAAAGAGGTGCAGATGAAATTCTGGTCAAATCGGAATTAATCGATAAGATAAAACGCGGAAAACCTTTAAAAATCAAGGCTGGGTTCGATCCAACAGCGCCGGATTTGCACCTTGGGCACACGGTTCTTATCAATAAGATGCGCCAGTTCCAGGAAATGGGTCACCATATTATGTTCCTGATCGGAGACTTTACCGGTTTAATTGGTGACCCGACAGGTAAATCGACTACCCGACCGGCATTAACAGCGGAAGAAATCCGGCAGAATGCTGAAACTTATCAGCATCAGGTATTCAAAATACTCGATCCTGATGCCACCGAAATCTGTTTTAACTCGACCTGGCACGGTTCCAAATCATCGGCCGATATGATCCGTCTTGCCTCGCGGCATACGGTTGCCCGTATGTTGGAAAGAGACGATTTTTCCAAACGCTATAAAAACAACCAGCCCATTTCGATTCATGAATTTCTTTATCCACTAGTTCAGGGCTGGGATTCGGTGGAAATGCAGGCAGATGTCGAACTCGGTGGTACCGATCAGAAATTTAATTTACTGGTTGGGCGGGAATTGATGAAGGCCGAAGGCATGGAACCGCAGATTACGCTAACCATGCCTATACTCGAAGGGCTTGATGGAGTTCAGAAAATGTCTAAATCGCTGAACAACTATATCGGCATCGAAGACCCCTGCAGCGATATGTTTGGCAAGATTATGTCGATCAGTGACGAGCTGATGTGGCGTTACTTCGAGTTACTCAGTTTCCGTACTATAAGTGAAATAGAAGGTTTTAAGCTAGCGGTCGAACAGGGTAAAAATCCTCGGGATGTGAAGTTTTTGCTGGCTGAAGAGATAGTCACTCGTTTTTATAACGCCAAGCTTGCTGATAATGCACGGCAGGACTTTATTGCGCGTTTTGCCAAAGGAGCGATCCCCGATGAGATGCCTGAAGTAACCCTGAAACTGGTAGGGGAAGATATCGGTGTTGCCGCCCTGTTAAAACAGGCCGGTCTAACGGCAAGTACCTCGGATAGCTTCCGTATGATTAAACAGGGCGCCGTCAGACTCGATGGTGAAAAGGTCAATGATAAAGGCTTAAGTCTGGATAAAGACCGGGTTATTGTGGCACAAGTTGGCAAGCGAAAATTTGCCCGCATAATACTGTCATAAAAATTTCTGATTTAGCGCTTGACGCATCTAACGAACTGCCTATAATCCGCGCCTCGTCAGATGCGAGCCGGATGCCGAACGAGTCATTCAACAAGAATCTGATCTGCGTATGGAAGAGGGAATTTCAGGTTGCTAAAATGTCGGCTCAATTTTATTTAAATAAATGCCGAATTAGACATTGACGGGACCGGAAAAGGGCTTATAATGCGCGCCTCGTTTGTTGAAACGACGTTCAATATGGGCGTTCGGAACTGACAACGAAACTGGCCCGAGGGCCTAAAACATCAGGCGTTCCCTGGTGAAATGATCTTTAAAAATTGATTAGGTAATTTGTGTGGGCACTCATGTCAAAGATGATTTCGTATCATTACGATTTGAGTGACCAAAGAAAACTTTAACTTACGTTAAATAAGTCGAGGTTACTCTCTTCAAAAAAGTTACAC
>CAZYYM010000050.1:0-24789 GCA_964651385.1 uncultured Gammaproteobacteria bacterium
GCCCTGAGACTGGTGGATGACCTGGTCGCAGATGGCAAGACACACTTCACTTTTGAAGAATAAAGGGTCAAGTATAATATTGACTGCTTATAAATAGTAATCTAAAATCCCGCGTATGCCCCGCCCATTTCGAATAGAATACGAAAATGCCTACTACCACGTCATGAATCGAGGCAGGGGGCGACAGCGTATTTTTCATGGCGACGACTACTTTATATCCTTTCTTTCAATTCTGGAGCAGGCTCACCGACGTTTTGGGTTGCAGATTTTCAGCTATTGCCTGATGAGTAATCATTATCATTTACTGGTTAAAACGCCGGAAGCCAACCTTGGTCGCGCGATGCGCCATATCAACGGTCTATATACCCAGAATTATAATCGGCTTAAAAACACCGATGGCTCGCTCTTTCGGGGTCGATATAAGGCCATCCTCGTTGAACAGGACAGCTATCAGCTTCAGCTATCGCGCTATATCCATCGAAACCCGATTGATGCCAGGATGATCGAGAAACTGGATGACTATCGGTGGAGCAGTTATCCCTACTATGTCACCAAACAAAAGACACCGGAATGGCTTTATCAAACTGAGATTTACCAACAGCTAGGCGTCAAGTCTCGCTATCGAAACAGATATCGCGCTTATATTGAAATGGGAGTCGATGAAGAAATCAAGGCGTTTTATCGAAAACGCAATCAGAAAGGTTATTTGGGTAGTGATAAGTTTCGAGACTGGGTATATCGGCATCGACAGGATGACGGTCCGGAAATAGATCAGATAGCATTAAAGCAGTTTCGCCCGGAAATCAATCAGATAACAGAAACGGTCGCCCGCTATTTCAAGGTAAGCTGTGAAAGTATTATCACTAGTCATAGAGGGCGAGTAAACGACAACATACCCCGGTGGCTGGTGATGTATCTGGCGCAGGATATCGGTGGACTGAAACTACGAGAAGTCGCCGATTTTCTGCAATTAAAACGAACTGGTAGTATTCCAACTACGATCTCGAAATTGAAACATAGGATTGACAATGATGCCGGGTTGTCGAGGGTAGTAGAGAAAATAAAGCGAGAATATGATATTTGACCCCTTGCTTTTGCTTGCTTTTGCACGGATCTGGTACTGGATGCCCGCGATAAATATATTACAAAGAATCGACATTCGCGCAGTCTGCAAGAAATAAAAAAGGCGGCTCCATCACCACGGTAAAGAAAAAGTTTTGACCGTTGTATAACTATTCATCGCTTCGATTACGCCTTCTTTATATCCAAGCCCTGAATCCTTAATACCACCAAAAGGCGACATCTCAATACGGTAACCGGGAACTTCCCAAATATTAACTGTGCCGGTCTGCAGTTCGTTGATAAAACGAATAGTGTCATCCATGCGATTAGTACAAACACCTGAAGACAGCCCAAATGCCGTAGAATTTGCAACTGTAATAGCATGATCGATATCGCGCACACGGATGATCGGAACCGGCGGGCCGAAAGTTTCTTCGACGACGAGCTCGCAATCGGCAGGAACATGGTCGAGTACGGTTGGAGAATAGACAGCGCCCTGACGGTCGTTGCCATACAGCAGGGTTGCTCCTTTGTTGATAGCATCGTTGACGCGGTTCTGGAACAAAATAGCAGATTGTTCATTGATTACGGTGCCCACGTCGGTGTCCGGATCCATCGGGTCCCCATATTTGAGTTTGGCGGCTTTCTCGGAGACCAGAGCGGCAAATTCATCGGCGATCGAGTCAATGCAAAGCACTCTTTTAACGGCGGTACAACGCTGACCCGAATTCTTCGTAGCCCCGGCGACCGCCAGTTCTGCAGCTTTGTCGAGATCGGCATCGTCCATCACAATCAAGGGTGCGTTGCCGCCGAGCTCGAGCACGGTTCTGCGATAACCGGCGTTTTCGGCGATGTACTTGCCGACCGGCACGCTGCCGGTAAATGAAATCAGGTCGATGTGCTTATTGGTCAGCATTTCGTCGCCCATATCTTCTGGAAGGCCGGTGACAACCGATAACATTTCGACTGGTAATCCGGCCTCGTAGCAAATGTCAGCCAGGAGTAATGCGGTTAGCGGAGTCTGCTCGGTTGGTTTGGCCACCATGCAGTTATTTGTGGCGATTGACGGTGCAATTTTATGTGAAATCATGTTCAACGGATGGTTGAATGGGGTAATCGCCGAGATTGCGGTGAGCGGTTCGCGTTGGCTGAAAATCTTTCGTTGCTTACCGTGGGGTGTTAAATCACAGGAAAAGATTTGTCCGTCATCGTTGATACAGAGTTGGCCGGCCAGGCTGTATACATCGAATGCACGACCGACTTCATAGGTGCTGTCCTTTTTGCTCAAACCGCACTCGGCGGTTATCAGGTTAGAGATTTCTTCCTTGCGATCAACAATATCATGCGCAATTTTAGTTAAAATTTGTTGGCGGTCGTACCGTGTGAGCTTTGGTTTATAGCTCGCAGCAATATCAAAAGCATTGGCAACTTGCGCACGGCTTGCGCGCGGTACGGTACCGACCAGTTCATTGTTGTAAGGATTAAAGACCTCAACGACCTGGTCGGCATCGCCATCTAGCAGTTTTCCCGCGATGCGCATTTTTTCGTGTCTGACTGTCATAATATTTGCTACCTGAAAGAATTAGGCATGGCTGGCATGATTTAATGCCACATTGAAAATATCGAAATTACGCAGTGTATGCGGATTGTCTAAACCGTCTACCGGTCGACTGACAATGAATGGCACCCGCTGTTCGGTGACACCCCCGTGCGACCGTAAAGGTGCCTGGAGGCCGGACAAATCGTGCCTGTCTTTTGTGGTACCAATGACCGTATTTTTGTTTGATACAAGGATCAGGTCGCCCATGCGGTCCTTGGCCAATTCAAAATGCTCGCAACCCTGCCGATTATCGTAAACCGCTTCCATGCCCGGGATAGATAACAGCTCTGATTTGATAGAATCGATATCAGCAGCGTCAGGCAGATACACCGTGGCGAAAGAACCCAGTGCACCGTGATGCACGACGTATGGATCGGTAATCGGCAATATAACCCGTGCCGAACCCGGGGACAGGATGCGATCCATTTCATCCTGTAGATAAATGACGTTGGGTGCGCCGGTATCATCGTGCTTGGCATTCATGCCGTGATCGGCGGTGAGCGCTATGGTAGCGCCGAGCGCGTCGAGCTGCCCCCAATAGCTATCCATCATCGCGTAAAAGGAATTGGCCCCATCACTGCCGGGTGCAAATTTGTGCTGAATGTAATCGGTGGTCGACAGATACATTAAATCGGGCCGGACGCTTTCCAAAAGTTTGACGCCGGCGGCGAAAATGAACTCGGATAATTCGGCGCTATAAACCGATGGTACCTCCATGCCAACCATATCGAGCACATTATCGATGCCGTTTTCTTCGAAGTTAACCCGATCGGATTTTTCCGAGGAGAAACAGATCGCGCCGCCCTCACCATATATCAGTTGATTGCCGAGTAATCGCCGCAATTTGTCCTTGGCTGTAACGATCGCAATTTTAGCCCCGGCATCCTGGAAGGCTTTAAAGATAGTCGGGGTACGTAGCAAATGTGGCTCGTTCATCATTACTTCGCGATCATTCTCGCGGTCGTAATAAAAATTACCACAAATTCCATGAACCACTGGTGCGACGCCGGTGACAATAGAAATATTATTCGGATTGGTAAAACTCGGCACCACGCAAAGCGCACGCAAATCCGCTCCCTGACTTTCGACCACCTTTTTCATCCACGGCATGAAACCGGCCTCAATAGCCTTTTCGATATAGTCCGGCTCTGAACCGTCGATACAAACCACGACGCAGGGTTGTTGAGGCCAGCGATACTCGCGTCCATTGACGCTTACATTTGGTTTTGAAGATATCATATTGCTAAATTAACGCGATTCGGAGTGACACACTATACCGACTTCTGTGTTATGGAGTTAAATCGATATTTCGTATGAACAATATTGATTATAACTATATATTTCGACTGGGCAATCCTCAAACACTCCTTTGCGACTGCATCTCCGAAGTGCACTTTTCAGGGGTGGTAATTTTTAACGTCTGCTGACTCACTTTTCGTATTTGTTTGAATCATTTCGAGGAAAGCATTCGTGACTCGCAGGTTGAGCCGCTCTTTCAAACAAATAATAAACTCAGCATGTATCAAATCAGCATTGCTCACCTGCAGAGTATGCAGTCGGGTATCGGCGACCAGCTCGTGTTCAGCAACAATGCCGACTCCGAAACCCGCGGCCACTGCCTCGCGTACACCTTCGCGTCCGGTGATTTCCATGGCGTCGTTTAACTGACCGCCCATGCGGTCGACTGCGTCTTCGAAAATAGAGCGGGTCCGCGAGCCCGGTTCGCGCAAGATGATGCGTTTTTCGAGCAGTTCTTCCATGCTGATTGATCGCCTCCCGGCCCAGGCGTGACTTTCGTTGACAAATACAACCAGTCGTCCCGGTTCTAGCGGAATCGAAAACAGGCGGTCGTCGCTTTCGGGAATATTCGGCAGGAAGGCGATATCGCTACGTCCGGACTCCAGCCAGGTCATGAGCTGGCTGGAGTTACCATATTGAATCGAAATCTGAATGCCCGGATAAAGCCGCTGAAACTGGGCTAGTAAAGGTGTGACGATATATGGTGCATCTGCAGCTACCAATAGCTTACCGGTAGTTAAAGCCCTCGCCGAGAGAAATAACTGTTCGACATCTTCTTCGTGTCGAAACAACTGTCGGGTAATCACCAAAGCCGATTTGCCAATATCAGTGAGTTCAATATGTCTTCCATGTCGAATGAATAATTTAAGGCCGTAGCGTTCTTCGAGTTCTTTCACCTGCCCGGACAGGGTTGGCTGAGTGATATGCAGTGCCTCAGCCGCTCGCGTGAAGCTGCCCTGCGTTGCGACAGCATGAAAAGAGCGCAAATGTGCATGTGATATCGGCATTTCCTATTCTAACCATAAAGTATATCGATTTGATAGATAGTATTGAGCCGCGCTATAAATCTCAATCAATATTAACAGCAGGTACTAGTCTATGAGTACAACCGTTCGTTCACCGACAGGCGATCCCTATTTAATGACCCCCGGTCCGCTGACGACATCGGCTGGCGTCAAACAGGCGATGCTGCACGATTATGGCTCGCGTGATCAGAGCTTTATTGAAACCAATGCACGCATGCTGGATCGGCTGGTTAACATTGTTAACGGTGAAGGTACACATGTCTGTGTACCATTACAGGGCAGTGGTACTTTTTCGGTTGAGGCCATGATCGGTTGTTTTGTGCCGAGCGATGGCAAACTGCTGATTCTAATCAATGGTGCGTATGGACAGCGTATTGCCAAAATCTGTGATTATTACAAACGCGAGTATATAATTCAGGAATGCGCGGAAGACCAGCCGGTTAAGCTTGATAAACTTGACGCCGAACTTAATACGGACCGCAGTATCACGCACGTCGTGGTAGTTTATTGCGAAACGACTTCAGGCCTGTTGAATCCGCTCAAAGCGGTTTCCGAGGTTGTTGCGAGACATGGGCGTAGATTGTTAATCGATGCCATGAGTGCTTTCGGCGCGTTGCCGCTGGATGCACGCGAGATTACCTTCGATGCGGTCGTCGCTTCCAGTAACAAGTGTCTCGAAGGTGCGCCTGGCATGGGGTTTTGTATTGCGGAAAAAGCCGCAATCGAGAAGACAGCCGGTAATTCGCCGTCTTTGAGTCTCGATCTATACGATCAGTGGCAAGCGATGAACAGGAATCAACAATGGCGCTTCACACCGCCGACCCATGTGCTTCTGGCGTTTGATCAGGCATTGAACGAGTTCGACGAAGAAGGCGGCGTCGAGGGGCGTGGTGGTCGATATCGCCGGAATTGTGAACTTCTGGTCAATGGCATGCGTAAACTTGGTTTTGAGACATTACTTGCCGATGAATTGCAGGCGCCGATTATCATTACCTTCCATATGCCGATAAATCCCGAGTTCGATTTCAATGTGTTTTACGATGGACTCAAGGATCAGGGCTATGTCATATATCCGGGTAAACTCACCGTTGCCGACAGCTTTCGTATGGGCTGTATAGGGCGTCTGCACCGGGAGCAGATGCTGGGTGCGCTCGATGCGGTTCAAAATATTCTGGCCGAAATTGGTATTGAGAAAATAATCAATAAAGAATAGCCTGCCGATAATTATCAACAGGAGGCTCTCATGCCGGTTCAAATTCCCGAACGCGCCAGCGCGGTCATCATCGGTGGTGGTGTCATCGGTTCCAGCGTTGCCTATCATCTGGTTAAACAAGGCTGGAGTGATGTCGTATTGCTCGAACGTAATCAGTTTAGTTGCGGCACAACCTGGCACGCCGCCGGTTTAATCGGCACCATGCGTGCGAATGAATCCCATGCCCGTCTTTGCGAATATTCGATGGCGGTACTTACCGAACTGGAGGCGGAAACCGGACAATCGACCGGATTTAAACAGGTTGGATCACTCAGTATCGCGCATAGCAAGGCACGCTTCGAAGAACTTAAGCGGGTTGCCGCGATGAACAATGCCTTCGGCGTTACCCAAGTCGACATGATCACTGCCGAGGAAACCAAATCGATATATCCTTACCTTGAAACCGGTGATCTGTTCGGCGCCAGTTGGGTTGCACAGGACGGCACCGCCAGTCCGGTCGATGTCACTATGTCATTTGTCAAAGGCGCACGTGGCCGCGGTGCTTTATGTCTGGAAGGAGTGAAAGTCACCGGTATTACACAGGCTAATGGCAGGGTAAGCGGTGTCGAAACCGACTCGGGAAATATATCGGCCGATTTCGTTGTCAATTGCGGTGGCCTGTGGGGGCGCAAAATCGGTCGAATGGCGGGCGTCAGTGTGCCTTTACACGCCTGTGAGCATTATTACGCGCTCACCGAAAAGCTTGACGATTTACCGCCTAATCTGCCGGTTATGCGCGATCACGACCGCTGCGCCTATTATCGCGAAGATGCGGGCAGCATCATGGTTGGCGCCTTCGAACCCAATGCCGTGGCCTGGGGTCAGAACGGCATACCCGATGACTTCGCTTTCGAAGAACTCGAAGGGCATATGGACGAGCAGTTTATGCCGGTACTTGAGCATGCCATGGAACGCGTGCCGATTTTGCAAGATGTCGGTTGGCGTAAATTTTTCTGCGGCCCGGAAAGCTTTACACCGGACGATCAGTTTCATATGGGCGAAGCCCCCGAGTTAAGAAATTTCTATGTGGCCTGCGGTCTAAATTCGGTTGGCATACAAACTTCGGGTGGTCTCGGACGTGCACTCGCCGAATGGATGGATAAAGGTCATGCGCCGATGGATTTGTGGGGCAATGATATTCGTCGCATGTTCCCGTTTCAATCAACTCAACATTACATCGAAAACCGCGTCACCGAAACGCTTGGACTGCTTTACGACAATCATTATCCGTTTAAGCAAATGGAAACTTCGCGCAATCTAAGGCATTCCCCGCTTCATGAAAAGATGGCCGCACATAACGCCTGTTTCGGCGAAGCTGCAGGCTGGGAGCGGCCTAACTGGTTTGCGCCGCCAGGGGTTACCCCGGAATATGAATATAGTTTCGGTAAACAGAACTGGTTCGAATATAACGCCGCCGAGCACAAAGCAGCACGTGAAAAAGTCGTTTTGTTCGATCAGAGTTCCTTTTCCAAATATCTGCTGCAAGGTCGAGACGCCTGCCAGGTATTGCAACGTATCAGTAGCGCTAATGTCGATGTGGCTGCCGGTAAAATGGTGTACACGCACTGGTTAAATGATCGCGGTGGTATTGAAGCGGACCTGACGGTTACGCGTTTATCCGAAACCGAATTCTGGGTAGTGAGTGGTGCCGCGCAAACGATCAAGGACCTGCACTGGTTGAAATCCCATATCGAACAAGACGAATTCTGTTGTGTCAGCGATATTACCAATAGCTGGGCGGTGATGGGTGTGATGGGGCCGGATAGCAGAAGTTTGCTCACCGAAACATTAAATCACGATATGAGCACCGAAAAATTTCCCTTCGGCTCGTTTCAGTCAATTGAGCTGGGCGGCTCAAGGGCTTTTGCAGCGCGCGTGTCGTATGTCGGTGAACTCGGCTGGGAGCTTTACGTGCCAGTCGATCAGGCGCGCCATGGTTTCGATTATCTGTGGGAAAAAGGTCAGCCACGTGGTTTGAAACTGGCCGGTATGCATACACTGGACAGTTGTCGTATCGAAAAGAAATTCATGCATTATGGTCACGATATTGCCGATCAGGATACACCGCTGGAATGCGGACTTGGTTTTGTTTGCGATCTGGAAAATGGCGGCGATTTTATCGGCCGCGATGCCATTCAGAAACAAAAAGAAAGCCGATCTTTTATGCATAAACGCATGTTACAGTTTTTACTCGAAGATCCCGAAGCCATGCTCTATCATCATGAACCCATTCTCCAAGCTGGAAAGATTGTCGGTCATTTAACTTCGGGGAACTATGGCCATACGCTGGGTGGATCGGTCGGCCTCGGTTACGTCGATATTGATGAACCGGTCAGCCAGGACTATGTCGCCTCGGGTGAATTCGAAATCGATGTCGGCGGAGATCGTATTCCGGCCCGGGCAAGTCTGTCTGCGATGTATGATCCATCGGCAAAGCGGATGAGAGAATAGAAATAGAATAATGGTTACGATTGCATGCTATTCGGGCCTTGGATAAGGCGGCGTATGCTGTCAGCGATTGAATGTTTACGAACAGATAAAATTCAATAGAAGCAGAGATTTTGATGTCTTGTTGAAGATATAATATTTTCAGGCCTTAAGCCTGAGATGGATTTTGAAATGTATGAAGACATAAAAAATATTCCCGGAGCCAGCCGCCGCCGGTTTGTCAAGACCGGTGCCACTGCCGCTGTGGTTGCTTCAGTTGGTCCCTGGATTGTTAGTTCCGCCGTACTGGCTTCCTCGGGTGAAGTCAACTGCGCCATCTGGACCGACTATATTCCGGCCGATGTCATCGCCGATTTCACCGCGGAGACCGGTATCAAGGTTAACTATCGAGAAATTGGCTCAAACGAAGAACTGATCGAGCTGATGAAGGCCAGTAAAGGTGAAGGTGTCGATTTGTGCAGTCCGACCAATAACCGTTCCGGGCAATGGTCGGAGCTGGGTCTTTTGCAGGCTTTCGATTTAAACCGGATTACGACGCTAAAAAATCTCAACCCGGCCATGCTCAAAGTGGGTGAAACCGAGTGGAATTTCGAGGCTAAAGGTTCGCACTGGCTGCCATTCGTCTGGGGTACCGAAGCGATCGGCTGGCGTATTGACCGCTACCAACCGCCTGGTGGGACGCCAAGCTATGGCAATATCTGGGACAAGGCTAACGAAGGGAAAACCATGATTCGCCCCCATAGCGGTATGCTGGGTGCCGGCCTGTACCTGGAGACTATTGGCGAACTGGCACCAGGCGATGTTTGGAAAGGCTATACGGGTGAAGATCAAATGCGTCGTGTCTGGGGCAAGATCACCCGTTTCTGTATCGCCCACAAGTCGCAAATTAAACTATTCTGGAACAATACTGAAAGTCAAAAAAATGGCCTGCTGAACGACGGCGTTATCGTCGGCCAAACCTGGGATGGCCCGGTATTGGCGTTGAAATCACAGGGCCAACCCGTGACTTACCAGGCGCCAAGGGAAGGTGCTATGGCCTGGGTTGATAGTCTGGCAATGTCGGCGGCTGCGAAAAACGTCGAGCAGGCTTATGCGCTGATCAACTATGTATTCAACCCCGAAGTCGCCGGTAAGTCTATCGATGCGCATGGTTCCAACTCGGCGGTCCTCGGTGCGGACAGGCATGCCGGCCCGGCCTACAAGAAGAACTTTGGCGAGGCTTATCCGGGTAGAGCATTGGCTGATCTCAACCCCTGGCCGGCAGAGCCACAATGGTATGCGGACCTGCGTACCGAATATAAAAATAAGTTTGTTGGCGCTTGATCCAATTTATTATTTAGTTTATTAAATTGCGTGCATTGGCGTTATAAATAGGTAATATTACACCTATAGTGAAACTGACTTCAGCCGTCGGTTCGCTAATAACAGCTTGATTGGCTGAAAATAATGATCGGAGGAGGATTGGTAGCGGCAACCTGTTATTTCTGCTACCCGCATAGTTGCAAGGGATACCCCGCCCGGTATCACCGGCAATCACTCCCTCGTTCAGATAATAAATGGATTTGTACCCGTCTGCATTTTGACTATGTGCAAATTTGGTCTTTATATAACCGAGGATAACAGTATGAAAACAAAAAAAATTGGGCTCCCGATCTACACCGGTGTTGCCCTCATAGCGCTGCAGTTGGGATTTTCCAGTATGGCGCTGGCCGCGGGTTGCCCTGCTGTAACGGTGGCCGACTCGAAAGGGGTTCCGGCTGGAAAGTATCCACAGCAGTATGAGCTGAAAGAGTTTGAGTCGCTGGCAAAATGTAAACTGTCGTTTAGTGCAAATCCTCAAGCCGCTGCGATGAACAAGCGTATTCGCGGCAATGCGGATTTACCGCCTCTTGCTGATCGTCTTCCTGACGAACCCCTGGTCGTAGCACCTTACGATAACATCGGTAAGTATGGGGGCACATTCGACGTGATGTCGAATGCGACCGAGGCCGGCACTTCCGACTTTCTCGCGATTCGCCACGTCAACCTGGTGCGTTATTCCGACGACCTGCAAACTATCGTGCCGAACGTCGCCAAGGGCTGGAAATGGAACGACGATTTCACCCAGCTGACCTTCTTCCTACGCAAGGGTCACAAATGGTCCGACGGCGAACCGTTTACCGCGGAAGACGTGAAGTACTGGTATGACAATCTGTCGTTGAACCCCAAGGTTTTCGAAAAACCGAAAAATTATGTACTGGTCGCCGACAAGCGGATGACCGTGGACGTGCTCGATCCGCAGACGGTGCGTTTCAACCTGCCGGCGCCGAAACCGGGCCTGCTGGTGCACTTTGCCAACTCTTACGCGCAGGGCTTTCAGCCCAAGCACTTCCTCGGGCAGTGGGATCCTGAACTGAGTCCAGACGCCGACAAGAAGGCGCAGGCGATGGGTTTCAAGGATGGTTACGAGGTAATCTCGAACTATTATGGCAATTCGGACTGGACCGATACGCCGACGCCGATGCTGCGCAGCCCGGACAAGGTGGCGAATATGCCGAGGGATACCATGCCGACGCTGGAGTCGCATATCCTGATCTCGGAGAGCACCGAGGGTCGTCACCTGGTGGCCAATCCGTATTTCTTCCAGGTCGATACCGCCGGCAACCAGCTGCCGTACATAAACGAACAGGACGAGATTTTTGTCAACGAGGATGAAGTGCGTCTGCTCAAACTGGTCAATGCCGAGGTAGACTTCAAGGCACAGTCACTGCAGTTGTCGACCGCGCCACTGTTGCTGGAAAACCAGGAAAAGGGTGACTACACCGTGGATCTGCGACCCGAAGTCACGATTTCGGTTTTCGGTATCAACATGACCCATGAAAACCTGGAAAAACGCAAGGTTTTTTCCGATCTGCGTTTCCGCCAGGCCATGTCGGTCGCGATAAATCGCGATGAAATCAACGAGGTCGCCTTCTTCGGCATGGGCGAGTCCAAGCAGTATGTCGGTTTCACCGATTCACCCCCCTTCATCGACGAAAAATGGAAGCAGTACTACGCCCAGTACGATCCCAAACTGGCCAACAAGTTGCTGGATGAGATGGGCCTGAAGGATTGTGATGGAGACGGATTCCGCGATTTGCTGAACTGCGACAAGCTGGTCATCAACTTGCAGTTTTCGGTGCAGGGCGTGCCGGCAGCGATGGTCGAATTGATTGGCCAGCACTGGGCTGCCGTCGGTATAAAGACTACAGTCAAGGAAGTTACCCCGGACGAATACCGCTCGGCGCAATCGGCCAACAAGCTCGATGTCACGAGCTGGCGTGGCGGCCAGCCGCTCGCAATCGTGCTCGGCACCAACCAGATCTGGGTGCCGCCGTATCACGATTATTTCACTGTGCGCACCAATATGCTGTGGGCTGAGTGGGTCGATTCAAACGGCGCCAGCGGCGTCGAGCCGCCGGATTACGCGAAACAGATGATGAAAGACATCAATGCGTTCCAGTCCACCATCGTGGGAACCCCGGAATCGGACAAGCTGGGCGCGCGACTGGTCAAGAATCTGGTCGAAAATCTGCTGTTTATCGGCACGGTCCAGGTGCCGGCACCGATTTACCATCGCAACGTGCTGAAAAATTTCACCACCTACAAGACGCATTCGTTCGAATACTACCGTTCCTATCCGTACCGACCCACACAATGGTGGCTGGACGAATAGTAACTGTTAGTTGACAAAAAAATTGGCTGCGGGCTATGCTTGCCCGCAGCCAAAATAACAAATCTTCCGGGCTGGAAAGTAACGGCAGGATACGGGGGGACGCCAGAGACACCAATGTTCCATTTCTTTCAATTCGCCGCCACTCGCGCTGCGCTTGCAGTCATCACGCTGATCATGGTGTCGTTCATCGTTTTCAGTCTGATGGAACTGGTGCCGGGAGACTGCGCCGAACGATACCTTGCCTTTAAAAATACCCAGGGCAACCAGATATCGGTGGCCGACATCGACGCCGAGCGCGTTCGCCTGGGACTGGATAAACCCTATGTCGTGCGTTGGGGCAAGTGGATTGTTAACGCCTTCCGCGGGGATTTTGGCGATAGTTGTATTCTGCGGCTCAATATATCGCAACTCCTGGGCGAAAAATTCTGGATCAGCCTCGCCATATGCCTGACTTCGCTGCTGCTCGCCTACCTGATCGCAATACCGGTGGGCATCATTTCGGCTACCTCGAAAAGCCCGATTCTCAACAATAGTCTGCGGCTGATCAGCTATCTCGGTCTGGCGATGCCGAATTTCCTGCTGGCGCTGATGATCATGCTGTTTTCGACGGTGGTTTTCGGTGACAGCCTGACCGGGTTGTTTTCCAAGGAGTTTCGTGATGCCGCCTGGTCGTATGATCGCGTCGTGGATTTTCTGTCGCGCGCCTGGTTACCGGTATTTATTCTCGGTTGGTCTGCCACTGCGTTTGCGATTCAGACCGTTCGTGCGTTAATGTCCGACGAAGTCGGCAAGCTCTATGTGACTGCAGCGTCTGCACGCGGTGTATCCGGGCGAAGGTTGTTATGGCGTTATCCTGCACGTCATGCCCTGGGGCCGATCATCAACTCGCTGGGTTTCGATCTAAACCGAATATTTAATGAATTGCCGATTGTCGCCTTAATCTTGACCTTGACCGAGGCGGGTTCTCTGTTGATAGAGGCGCTGGCCAGATCGAATGATCAGCAGATGGCAGGAGCGATAATTTTCTTACTCACCGCCAGCATCGTCGGCATCAATTTTGTTACCGATATCATTCTGGCGTTGACCGACCCGCGAGTGCGTCGCAGTATTCTGGGATAATCGAAATGACAGATACGGCAAATATCGAAAATACCGGCACGGATCTCGATCAGAGCCGCAAGGAAGCCTATTTTACCGCTGGCCAGGGACAGTTAATCTGGTCGCGTTTCAAAAAACAGCGCTCGGCCATGATTGGCGCCGCGGTGTTGATTCTTTTAATCCTGTCAGGATTGTTTGCACCTTTCCTGACGCCCTATGATCCAACCATCAAGGGCCGTAATGCCGACTACCAGAACGGTGCGCCGAATCTGCCGAAGTTCTGGGATGAGAACGGTTTTTCCTTTCGTCCCTTTATTTATAGCTACGAACGCACGCGGTCGATTAAAACCAATTTCCGCTGGGTCAGCGAGGTTAACCGCGACAAGCGCCGTTACCTGGTACTGTTTCCCGAAGGTGACGAATACACGCTGGCCGGAATCAAATTCAGGACACACTTGTTTGGTGTCAACGAAGGCAAGATTCATCTGTTCGGTACCGACGGAACGGGCAAGGATATCTACTCCCGAACTTTTCATTCGATCAATACATCGTTGGCGGTGGGCACTATTGGTGTTCTCATCGCCTTCATATTGGCGTTAATCATTGGTGGGGTTTCTGGATATTATGGCGGCTGGATCGACTCGATCCTGCAGATGATCACCGACGCGGTCAGAACCGTTCCTGCAATCCCGCTATTCATGGCGATTGCCGCATTCATCCCGGATACAGTGAGCTCCGAGGGGCGCTTTTTTATCATTTCGATCATACTTGGCTTCATCGGCTGGCCGACCCTCGCCAGAAGGGTTCGAACCCATCTGCTGACAGAACGCAACCAGGAGTATGTGCTTGCTGCGCAGTTATGCGGCGCCTCCCCGGGTCATATTATCGGCCGTCACCTGTTACCGAGTTTTACCAGCTATATCATTGTCGATCTGATTATTTCGTTCCCTTATATGGTGCTTTCCGAAACCGCACTCAGTTTCATCGGCCTGGGCTTAAAAGAGCCGGTGAATTCACTCGGTGTCATGCTGCAAAACGTTACCAAGGCGGACGTATTGCTCAATTATCAATGGAATTTCATTCCGGTAATATTTTTTATTACGCTGGTGCTTGCCTTTGTTTTTGTCGGTGATGGATTACGAGATGCCGCTGATCCCTATACGGATACCAAAAGATGACCAGTCCCCTGATTTCAGTGAAAGATTTAACCCTGCGATTCAAAACCGATGAGGGGCTGGTCACTGCGGTTGAGAAAGTGTCCTTTGATTTGGCTGCAGGTGAAGTCCTGGGGCTGGTTGGTGAGAGTGGCTCCGGGAAGTCGGTAACGGCGAAATCGTTAATGTTGTTAAATCCGGATAACGCGGTATACGATGCGGAAAGCCGAATCACCTTAAACGTCGACGACAAATCAATCGATGTACTGTCGATATCCAACCCGAAAGATCTAATGATTGTTCGAGGCGGTGCGATTTCGATGATATTTCAGGAACCGATGGCCAGTTTTGCGCCCGCTATTTCCATCGGTGATCAAATGGTCGAACAGTTGCTTATTCATTCGGATATGAACAAAGCCAGGGCCAAAGAGATTTCCATTGAAATGCTGACCCGTGTCGGCATTCCTGATCCAAAACAACGTTTTGGGCAGTATGCATTTGAATTTTCGGGCGGTATGCGCCAACGTGCGATGATTGCCATGGCGCTTTCAACCAAACCCAGGCTGCTGATCGCCGACGAACCGACAACCGCGCTCGACGTTACTATCCAGGCCCAGGTGATCGACCTGATGAAAGATTTGGTGAAGGAATTTCACATGGGGATTCTATTCATCACCCATGACCTGGGTGTCATCGCGCAGACCGCAGATAAGGTGGCGGTGATGTATCTCGGCAAGCTGGTTGAAAAAGGTGCGGTCCGGCAGGTACTGAGGAATCCGCTTCACCCCTATACACAGGGACTCTTACATGCGTTGCCAAGACTGGACGACCTGGATACACCGCTGACCCCGGTTAAAGGTGATATTCCGTCGCCCCTCGATCGGCCAACCGGCTGCGTCTTTAATACCCGTTGCCCGGTTTCACTCGGAGAGAAGTGCGAAACCCGGGTCCCGGTTTATACCAGTGGTGATGATGGTCGGCAGGTTGCCTGTCTGTTGGCAGAAAAAAATGGAGCTTCGGCATGACCGGGAACCTTATTTCCACCACCGAACTGTCGGTTCATTTTCCACTGCGAGGTAAGCTTTTCGGTCCACCACCGGTCGTACGCGCGGTTGAAAACGTATCGGTTCATATCGAAAAAGGCAGTTTCTACGGACTGGTGGGTGAATCGGGTTCCGGCAAAACCACTTTTGGTCGGGCGTTATTGCGAGCCGCGCCCATCACCAAAGGCTCGGCCGTTTATACCGACGGCGAAGTCAGCTATGATCTTGCGGCTATCCATGGTGATGAGCTGAAAGAGTATCGAAAACGCGCACAGCTGATTTTCCAGGACCCCTATGCCGCACTCAGCCCGCGCATGACCGTCCGGGATATCATTGCCGAACCACTGGAAGTGATGGGATTGACCCGTTCACGCGACGAGACAGACCAACGAGTGCGTGAAATTGCTGCGAAGTGCCGCATCAATCTCGAGCATCTGCGACGTTTTCCTCATGCCTTTTCCGGTGGTCAACGGCAGCGTATCTCGATCGCCCGCGCATTGGTTTCTAGCCCACAATTTATAGTTGCCGACGAAAGCGTTGCCGCCCTTGACGTGTCGATCCAGGCGGATGTACTCAACCTGCTGAAGTCGATTCAGCAGGATATGGGCCTGACTTTCCTTTTTATCAGCCACGATCTCAGCGTAGTCGCACATACCTGCGATCACGTCGCGGTCATGTATCTGGGACGGTTGGTGGAAACTGCACCGACGCGTGAACTGTTCGCGGCACCGCGCCATCCCTATACCAAGGCGTTACTGTCGGCAATCCCGTCACTTGATCCCGATGACAGTGGCAATGTGGTGAAGCTGGAAGGCGAGATACCCTCGCCGACCAATCCACCGTCGGGCTGTAAATTCCAGACGCGCTGTCGCCATGCTATCGACATCTGCCGAAAACAAGAGCCGAAGCTTGAGCATCTGGGGTCGGAACACGATGTCGCCTGCCATCGATGGCAGGAACTGTCGGATGACCAGAGCATTTCAACTTAAGCAGCCAATGGGGAATATCGGCCTTGGCGAATTCAGGTAAGCTAATCGTCCATGGCGTGGTGTGCAAAGCGCTTCGCGATCACAGACCATTATCTCTCCTGCTATTGCCTCATATGCGGCACCATAAGGTTGCATCGATCTTGTTGCGACAACAGCTTTTCTGCGAGGACCACCCATGAGAAATCCCAAACACACACTTTTCTGGATGTCGATTTACCTGTTAATTGTCGCTATCGTTTGTGTGCTTATCTACACGCCCTTGCAGTCTGCTTTTCAGGCAAACTGGGTTTTTAACACGCTAATATTCGGCGTGTTGATTATCGGGATATTCATATCCTACCGGCAGGTTGTGGTTTTATTCCCTGAACTGGAATGGATCGCATCTTTTCGTACCGGGGATACCGGATTGTCCGTCAAACAGGAGCCTCGTCTGCTTAAACCGCTGACACGTCAGTTGGGTGTTGATTTAAAAAAGGATCGTTTTCGTATGTCAGCGATGTCGCTGCGCACAGTACTCGATGGGATTCGAGGTCGGCTCGATGAGTCTCGCGAAATCTCCCGCTACATGATCAGCCTGTTGATATTTCTGGGTTTGCTGGGCACTTTCTGGGGACTGCTTGGTACCATCACTGCGGTAGGTAATGTGATTATTAATCTGACGATTGAAGGAGGTGATTTCAACAAAATTTTTAGTGAATTGCAGGCCGGTTTACTGGAGCCACTGAAAAGTATGGGCACTGCATTTAGCTCCTCATTATTTGGCCTGGGAGGTTCGCTTGTTCTCGGGTTTCTGGATATCCAGGCCGGTCATGCACAGAATCGATTTTATGACGGTCTGGAAGAATGGCTGGCCGGTGTGACCAATCTGGTTGATAGTGATAACGGAGATGCGGGATCGTTTGATGGGATCGGATAAATGTTAGGCAGTCGACGCCGCATCGTTACAAAAATCAACATATGGCCGGGTTTTGTCGATGCACTATCAGCGCTACTCATGCTGGTTATTTTTATGCTCCTGATCTTCACGCTGGCGCAGGCCTTCCTTGCGTTAACGGTTTCAGATCGTGACACCGAACTCGATCGCTTGAATGCCCGCTTATCAGAAATATCCAGCGCACTGCTGCTTCAGCAGAAAACGAACCAGGCATTGTCTGAAAAAGTCGCTAGCTTACGTAATCAATACAACCAGGGTATTTTTTATCAGGATGCATTGAAAGAGCAGATTGCAGAACTGGAGAAAATCGTTGAAACTGACAAGGAGACTATTACCGTACAGCTCAGCGAAAAGGCCCAGTTACAGCACGACATTATTGCACTACGCGAGGTACGAGCAGACCTTGAATTGCGCATCGCTAATCTGGTTGGGGTAATAGCAGATCGTGATCAGAACATCGTGCAGCTCGAAACCGAGCTGGATAAACGCCTGACTGAAATCGGCATGATTCGCGACAACAATAAATCGCTCCAGGCGAAATTGGCAGCACAGGAAAATGTGACCATGTTGGCGCAGAAGGAAATCAATAGGAAAGAATTTCGTATCCAGGACCTGGTAACCATTGTCTCCGATGCCGAAGAAGCCCTGTCGACAGAAAAGAAGCTCTCCGCCAGTGCGCAAGCCAATGTCAAACGCCTCAGCCTGCAAATTGATGACCTTAAAAATCAACTCGACGTCATTAGTCAGGCATTACAATTGGAAGAACGCAAAACAGCCGGCCAGCAGGCGGAACTGGCCGATCTCGGACAGAGACTGAATACTCTACTCGCTCAACGAGTGAATGAACTCGAAAGTTATCGCTCCGAGTTTTTCGGCCGCCTGCGCCAGGTACTGATCGAGAATCCCAACATTCGTATAGAAGGTGACCGTTTCCTATTGCCCTCAGAATTATTTTTTGCGTCAGCATCAGCAACATTGGGGGAACAGGGTAAACAGGAGCTAAACAAACTGGCGCAGATCCTCAATGAAATATCGCTAGCGATACCAGACGACATCAACTGGATATTACGTATCGATGGTCACACAGATCGACGTCCCATCAATAGCCAACGATTCCCTTCAAACTGGGAGTTGTCGACCGCACGGGCTGTTGCTGTCGTGCGCTATCTTGTACAACAGGGCGTACCACCAAAACGTATGACAGCGGCCGGCTTCGGAGAATTTCATCCGGTTGATAGCGGGCAGTCAGCCGCAGCATTTCAACGCAATCGGCGCATAGAACTCAAACTGACCGGGCGTTGATGCATCGAGGGGAAGCTATCTGATGCCGCCCCCGGGCCGGTTTAACCGCAGTTACAACATTTTATGGATTAAATCGGCGAGTTTCTGGATGCCGGGCTCTATCTGGTTGGCGGCAATTGATGAGTATCCCAGACGCAGGAAGTTTTGTGGTGCATCGTCCTGCATAAAACAGATATCGCCCGATTCGACCAGAATACCCTGATCCCGCGCCCGACTTTTAAGTTCGCGAGTGTCCAGTTTTTCGGGTCCTTTGACCCAGTAGGAGGTGCCGCCGAATGAGGGTATGCGAGTCGATTCGGGCAGATGCCTGTTTAGTGCATCACCCATAAGCTGCCAACGCTGTTGATAGGTTTGGCTAAGACGATGAATCAACGAGTCGTGGTGTCCCATCGATAAAAATAACGCAACCAGTCGTTGATTATTGGTCGGTGGATGGCGCACCATCAACCGGCGCAGCGCGCGAGCTTCCTCGATCAGTGCGCGTGAACCGACCATATACCCCAGTCGTAATCCCGGCGCCAGGGTCTTTGAAAGGCTGCCGACATAAATGACGCGCTCCCCGCTATCGAGACTTTTTAAGGCCGGGGTGGGTTCGCCGACGAAGTTTATTTCGCTTTCGTAATCGTCTTCGATAATGAGGAAATCGTGTTTTTCGGCGTCCTCGAGTAGCTGTTTACGACGTTCCAGCGGCATGGTGACGGTGGTCGGTGACTGATGACTGGGGGTGACGTAAATGAACTCACAGTTATTGACGGCATCGCCGGGTACAACACCATTTTCGTCGACTTCCAGCGGCACCACTTTGGGAGATTTCAGCGAAAATATATTGCGTGCATCGGCATAGCCCGGGTTTTCGATACCGAGAGGCGTATTTTTGTCGATGAGCAGATCGGCCAGAATGTATAAAGCCTGCTGTGCACCCATGGTGATGAGTATTTCATCGCGCGACGCCCAGACGCCTCGACGCGGCAGAATACGCGCCTGAATTTGCTCGATCAGCAAAGGGTCATCGGTATCGATATGATCCGGAGTGACATCCTGTATATCGCTGACACTCAATGCCTGCCGGCAGCACTCGCGCCAGTCGGCTACCGGAAATAGCGAGGGATCGAGTTGACCGAACAGGAATGGATAAGGGTACTTTTTCCAGTCCACCGGTTTGACAATATTGCGTTGTCGTGAGGGGTAGAATTTTATATGACTATTCCAGTCAGGAGACGAGTGCTCTCTTTCGTGCTCCGGCGGCATCAAATTAACACGGCCTTTGAGCATGGTTTTATCGATAAAATAGCCACTGCGCTCGCGAGATAGCAGATAACCTTCGTCGATGAGCTGCTGGTAGGCCAGTACGACGGTATTTCGAGCAATTCCCAGGTGTTTGGCGAGTTCACGCGAAGAAGGCAAGGGAATTTCTAACGGCAATTTGTTATCGAGAATTGCTGTGACGATGGTTTCCCGCAACTGGCGTTGATAACTGACTTTGCGTTCGCTGGAAAGCTGAAACATACGGCTCCACATCATCTTATCCTGCCGATATTGCATGTTTTAATTCTCTTTCTTCGCTTCGAACTGGCTCATTACAAGGCTATATGGCATTGAGCCGACCATTTTGGACTCATTAATAGCTCTCCTCTGGCTCTATTGTATCCCCTTCAATATAAATTAGCTTGTGTTTCAAACGACATTTAATAGCCACGGTATGACCGGGGCATCGGAAATTGCCCTCGGGTCGACTCAAATGCGGTTTCCGGCACAATAAACCTGTGGAGAATTATTATGAAACCCAATGATTTAAGCGAAATTGTCGGCAGTGACAAAAGCCATGTCTGGCATCATATCAGTCAGCACAAGCCGTTACAGACAACCGACCCGATGGTGATTGTCGAGGGCAAGGGGCTGCGCGTAACCGATATTAACGGACGCGAGTATCTCGATGCGGTATCGGGCGGTGTGTGGACGGTTAATGTGGGTTATGGTCGTGAAAGCATTGCCAACGCGGTACGCGATCAGCTGGTTAAAATGTGCTATTACGCCAATTCGGCCGGTAATATTCCCGGTGCCCGGTTTGCCGAGAAGTTGATCGACAAGATGCCGGGTTTAAGCCGGGTTTACTATTCAAATTCGGGTTCTGAGGCCAATGAAAAGGGTTTCAAATTGGTGCGTCAGCTGGCGAGCCTGAAGAATGATGGGAAAAAACACAAAATTCTTTTCCGCGACCGCGATTACCATGGCACTACGATTACCGCCTTGAGCGCTACCGGCCAGGAGCAGCGCAAGGATCAATATGGTCCGTTTACACCTGGATTTGTTGAAGTGCCCCACTGCCTGGCTTACCGGGCAGCCAATGGCGATGACCCCGACTTTGGAGTGCAGGCCGCAAAAGAAATTGAAAAAGTGATCCTGCGCGAAGATCCGGATACGGTCGGGTCGATTTGCCTGGAACCGATAACAGCCGGTGGTGGCGTCATAGTGCCGCCCGAAGGTTACTTCGAGACCGTGCAGGATATCTGCCGTAAGTATGGCGTATTACTGCATATCGACGAAGTGGTTTGTGGCATGGGCCGAACCGGTAAGTGGTTTGGTTATCAGCACTTCGGCGTCAAGCCGGATATCGTTACCATGGCCAAGGGTGTTGCCAGTGGTTATGCGGCGATTTCGGTTACCGCTACCACCGAAGACCTGTTCAACGAGTTTCTCGCCGAGCCGTCGGAAAAAATGGCTTATTTTCGCGATATCAGTACTTTCGGTGGCGTCGCTGGCGGTCCTGCTGCAGCACTTGAAAACATGCGCATCATCGAACAGGAAAATCTGCTCGAAAATGTCAACAATATGGGCGAATATCTGCTGGGTCGATTAAACGAACTGAAAGATAGGCACGAAATTATCGGCGACGTGCGCGGCAAGGGCTTATTTGTCGGCGCTGAACTGGTGAAAGACCGGGTGACAAAGGAACCGGTCGATGAGTCCGTAGCGGCAGCTGTTGCTGCCGATTGTCTCAGGCAAGGGGTCATGATTGGTCGTACTAACCGCAGCATGGCCGAGTACAACAATACGCTGTGTCTGAGTCCAGCGCTGATCTGCAACAAAGATGACATCGACGAAATCGTTCACTCTATCGATGTCGCACTGGGCAATTTGAACCTATAGGCGGCAATTCATTTCATTGAAAGCCTGATCGTAGGCTGGCATTTTTTCGATACAATAGGCCTTTAGTACTATTTAGTGGGAAGTCGTGAATCCGGCAACGCATTTAAAATATCCTGTCGATGCAGATAAGCTACTGGACGAAATTGCCAGAGATTTGCCGTTGGCCAATTTCCTCTATCTGGGTTCGTCCAAGGTTATGCAATTGTTGTCGGCTATCGCCTGCAGCGCCATCGGGGACGATCCCCTATTTCTGGAAAGCTGGAACAGCCTCGAGGAAGATCGGTACATGGCCGACGGTGGTAAATACCGCAAACGCCGGCATGCCACCTTTGCCACCCGGTATGCGGGTGATCAGCCTTTGCTGATGCCCCGCCAGGCACATTATCAATCGCGCCGCTACAATGGGCTCAATGGCGGCGTGGCTCGATATTTTGCACCGATACTGATTGATCTCTTGAACAGCCGTACGCTTGCTGCATTACTGGAAATGGGCCATCGACTGTTCAGTCGCATGACCGGCAATCACCGTTGGCACATTGAGTTGCATCAGTTTCGTATCGAGGCTCGGGATGGTCAACAGGGTAATCCGACGCCGGAAGGGATTCATCGAGATGGCGTCGATTTTGTCATGGTGGTGATGATAAAGCGCGTCAATATTAGCAGCGGTGCAACTACTATCTTTAATCTCGATAATCAACTGGTTGGCGAGTTCACTTTGTTGAATGCCTTTGATATGGCGTTAGTGAATGACCAGCGGGTCTATCATGGGGTGACGCCGATCACACAACTTGTTGATGACGAGGAAGCATATCGGGATGTTTTGGTCATCACTTTTAAGGCGCATTGGGCGTAAATTTCACCGGCGATACCGGAAAATGCCTTCGCAGGGCCTGCCGGGTTCTGAACTTAATCCGAATTTTGACGACTAATTTCATACCAAAACATTTTATTGAATGTTGGTGGATGGCATGAAGACCCAGTTGCCCCGTGAATGATATCAACCTCTGAATTGAGATAGCATTGGTAAAATGAATACGAAAAGTGTTGAGCCGGAACAATTACTGATCACATTAAAGGGAAATTCACCTAACTTTTTTCAACAGATACTTAATGTTAATGCTGCTCCGGTAACACTATCCTATCTATTCCATAACATCCGTAATTATGCGCTTGCTACACCTATAGTGATTGCAGGACTATGGTTATTAACCGAAGGTAATACACTTTTTGACGTGCCTTATATCAATATTATATTCGGTATTCATATTCTGATCTGCGGACTTATATTAATCGGGCTAAATTTTATTCACTCAATACTCACTTTTTCTAAAAGCCCGGGAAGGTCCTGGCCGGCTTATATCATTTTTATTACATTGCTTGTTAGTACAGCCGAAGTAGTGTGGATCAGTTTCTGGAAATTATATGGTTGAACAAAATCTGGCGTTAAAAAATGTACTGATAGTGAATATTCAGGGCGTATGACATTTGAGATTTTCTCATAGAAAGGGAGTAATTGCTTCCGGATACGCGCGATGACAATCGGGAGAAACAAGGTTTTTCGAATCATCATCAGTCACTGCGGTTTACGAATTGCTTGGGTTTTATTATTGATAATAACGGCCAATGCCGGTGCGATGGACAAGTCCCGAAGTTTTATCACGTTTACTTTTGAAAATGACATCTTTGTCGGCGATGATGATGGCTACACCAATGGCATGGGGGTTACTTTCGGCCACGGGCCATTCGAAGCATTTGACAACCATAATCTACCGGGCTGGATCAACTGGTTAATCGAGGATACTTATATTGCCACTATGCCTCAGAAAAAACGGGGCGTTGCGCATATGTTTTTCCAGCGCATGCAAACTCCGGAAAACCTTAGCGAAAAAGAATTAATCGGCGATGATGTTCCATACGCCGGTTTATTGGCCTGGCAAGGTACCCTGTATGCATGGGACGACCAGGTAGCCGACCGCCTTTCGCTATATCTTGGGGCGGTGGGCCCTGTTACCCTTGCCGAGCAGACGCAATCTATCATACACGATCTTGGTGACGCCGATGAGCCTCAAGGCTGGGATAATCAAATTGGTAACGAACCGATTTTTAAAGTCGAAATCCAGCGAGTGTGGCGCCTTTATCATCCCGAAGGCAAGGGCAATCAATTTGATATCCTCGGTCTGTGGGGGGCGGGAATTGGAAATCTTGAATCAGCCACAAAGGCCGGGTTTGCTGTAAGATGGGGCATGAATTTACCCCACAACTTCCAGGCCTTTGCGATTCAGACCGACAGGCAAATCAATCCGCTTTCCCTGGCACCTGATGAAAATTTCTACCTGTTTTTTGCCGGCAGGGCAGGCGTGGTATTTAACAATATCCTGATCGATGGGAACAGTTTTAAGGAGAGCCACTCTGTTCCCCTTGAGCATAGTCAAAACCAGGTATCTGCGGGTGTGGTATGGGGTTCGCTACACAGCGCTTTTGTATTTCAGGTTTCATCCACAAGTTCGGATACCAAAATCATAGATAATCGGGATGCTTTCGGGGCGTTAAGCATGACTTACCGGTTTTAAAGTTTGCCTCCTAAAATGAAAAAAAAGACATCCTTTACCAAATTGTTATTACCTCCCGCCCAGTATATTTTTAATAGCCCCTTTCTTGCCGCGCTATTAGTTGGCACCGCAATTCATCTATTTTTTTACATTAGTCAATTGCTGGCTACGGGCCATTCTTACTTTGACTCAC
>CAZYYM010000051.1:0-24531 GCA_964651385.1 uncultured Gammaproteobacteria bacterium
ACCATTGCCTGAGCGGGAGCGTTCTATGGCATGAGGAATAGCGAGATCATCGCATACACTGGAGAAAGCCTGCGTCGCCAACTGCCAGTCCGATTTATCAAAATCAACCGCCAGCAATTGACAGGCATCATCATGCATCAGAGGATAAAGCCCGACCGTTTGAGTACCAGAAAGATGATCATAGATGGCCTTTGATTCAAGTGGCTTGTAGGCTTTATTTGTACAATCACTGCATTTGATTTTGGGTTTATTGCACAATCCTTGTTGCCATTCATTGTGACAGGCGACGGCATAGCCACTTTTACCTGTGCTGTTCTCCCAGCGAAAGGCATAGACATCATCGCGCCCAATAAAGAAATTCCGAAATAGCGTTACTCTATCGTTTGCTGTTAACGACGATGAAGAAGCAATCAAATTTCCAGCAGTTGCTTCTAGTTCCGCCTTGCGGGAAAGGAGTTGAGACTTTTCGTCTTCCAGCGCCTGAAGTCGTTGATTGATTGCCTCAAGTTCCTGGCTGGAACTGGTGGGGTCGTTATTCATCACGGAGTCCGCTGTCAGGCATCCTTGCTCACAATCTTATTTTCCATTAGACCAATGCCTTTGCCACTCGCCAAATTGCGATGGACGGATACGATACCTGGCAATATTACCTTCGTGCAGGCTCATCAGCTCTGTTTCCGTTACTTCTATAAACCGCGCCTGATCTTTCGGGTCAATATCACTGGCGGCGTATTCCTTAATGACCTGGGCCGCCGCTTTCATATCCAGACAAGACGTCACAATTTCAGCAACCAGTTTGGCGATCGCCTCGCGATACTGGAGCCGAAACCTGTCAGGCTCACCCAGAGACTGGCGAACGGCTGAATAACGGGCGCATGAACGTTCGTAAGCCCACACAAACACATCACACAACAGGGCAGTTTGATTCAGTTCATAAACACCTAACAGGCCATCTATATAAGCCTGTTCAGGCACATCGACAAAGGAGAGCGGACTTAGGTTTTCACGAATAAGCGGTATATTGGCCGCCAAACGCGAAGTCCGCTTGTTCACGTCATCAAAAGGCTGTAGATAAGGCAGATGCGCCATGGCAAAAAATGCCTGTTCGAAAGGGTCTTTTATTTTATCTGCTTTTTGCAATACCTCACCGAAGCACTCTCGGATTAACGGGCCACCTTCCAACGGATGAAAAACACTGCCGCCTATGCCAACAGACTGTTCTCTTAACCGGCCGCAGGCAGCCGGATCAGGTAGTAAATTGTCAGAAAGTAATGCATGAAGGTTACATAGCGTATAACTGTTAAAGCCCACATCAGATGCGGAGTTTACCAATAGTTCGATAGCCGCTTTATGATTCAGGATCATTTGCGTTTCAAAGGCACCTTTACCTTCAGCAGCCTCACCTGCTGCAAGCAATCGCTCAGTCTCCAACAGCGAATAGGTGTTACCCTCAAGGCGGCTTGAGTTCCAAGTCAAGTCTATTAATAGACGGCTATAGATTTGCAAGGCGTAGGTTCCGGCAGGCAATTCATTCGTTTGAGCGCCGCCAATCTCTCTTAAATGTTGCCTCACATGCTCTGGAAGATAAAAAGTTTGGTTAGGCTGATAGGCTGCTACAAAGCCTCGGTCATAGCCAATAGGTTTTCGTTTATGTACGGGCAGGCGTACTGCTTGCTTTATTTGCTCACCTTCGTCTGAGATAGGCACATAGGTTTCTGCGCTGATGGATAATGCGCTATCTTTCTCGTGGGCGATTCCAATCTCTACAATGATCGGCTGTGCAACTTTATACCGGGTAGCGCGGCCACTACCTTCCAGAACCAATTGGTTTTTATCGACAAGAAGAGCCAGCCGACGCTGCAAAGTCCGACGATTAAATACATTCCCCAGGGCATTACTAATATCTTCGATCAATGCTCCCCCAGGGAAGGCACCTACAGCTTGCTTAATAGCTTCGAGTTCTGATTTTGGAATTTGCTTAGGCATCGTTTATCTGTCGCGCTAGTATTATTACGACATATAAACTCATTTTTATGTCGCGATCAAGATCTCGCGACAAATAAAGTGTCGCGATTTACAAATTCGCGACATAAAAAAGAATAAAACAGGTATATTGACCACCTAAGGTAAATGATCAACTCCTTATGCAACACTGAAAGTAACACACTAGAAATTGATGCTCCTATATCTATATTAAATTCAGCTAGTTATAAAGTAATCTAGAGTCCTCTCCTAACCATAACAGTTTCTTTTAAATTTCAATAAACCCCCATAGGGTGAATGAGAAATGCGTCACCAGCATGAGGAGTTTCTATCTTTCGTCTGGATCGTCTAAGAAAAAATTTGATCGAACCATACCCAATTGACTTCTATTTCTGAATCAATTTTAGGGCAACCTTGATCTGCATCCTGTTCATTTTTATCTGCCAGATGTATCGCACTTTCATCTTCCCGGAGTAAGTACAACATGTTCTATCTCCCATCTTTCAAAATATCTCTACGCGGCCAATTCTAGTAAATTTTTACGCACCAAATTTTCCACAAAGCCGGATTTTTCTCATCCTGATTATCCAATCGACAATTTAATGTTATACCGATAGTTTGACCTGGAGTTCTCAGCTACGAAGCAGTCTGTTATCCTAGCTGCTGTTTAGGATGCCAATGACAGACAATGAGCAACATCTTCTGGTCTAATATTTTTAAACAGGGGAGTAGCGATATCGAACAGGTCGCTAAACTCTGGCAACAAACGCCCCTGTTCACAGGTGTTCCAGCCAAGCAGACTCAATTTCTTTCCGCCAAAATGCATGTACGAAATTTTAAAGCCGGGGAGATCATTTTCAATCAAGGTGATCAGGCTGCAGGTGCTATTCTGGTACTGCGTGGTTCTGTCCGCGTCAAAGTAAAAGACACCGAACTTGCATTGCTCGAATCCGGGGATTTTTTCGGCGAAATTGCCCTCGCCGAAACCGAGAAGCGCGCCGCAGATGCCTACGCCACAGTTGAATCAAGCCTGGTATTTTTTCTAAAACAGGATCTTGAGGAATGGATTGAATACGAACCACGCCTGGGTGCGCGATTTCTGATGAATCTGTCTTCGGTTCTGGCTCAACGTCTAATTGAGGCGAATGAATTTATTGCTACCGGCCAATCATGAGCACTAAACCCGCTGCCAGGACTAATAGCCCTAGTATTCAAACTTTCAAAACTTTTATTGTTGTCGTTATTCTCAGCATTACGACAATTTATATGATGTCGCCGGTTTTAATTCCACTCATCATTTCTTTTACACTTTATGCATTATTTGAACCGGCGACTATTTATCTGGTACGCCATAATTTCAACCATTCACTATCCATCGTGGTAGTACTGGTTTTTCTGGTTATTTTCAGCTTCATTGCGATAGGCTTTGCACTGCCCCAATTGATCGAACAGGCAGGCTTGCTTCAGGCAAAACTACCGCAGATTTTCGCTAAACTCGAAGTCTTCATATCCGGGTACAGCCAACAAATTGCCGTGCTGACAGGCACTGAATTTGATGCTTCGGATATAATTATGTCAACCCTGGCGGAATCGTCGTCGCTGGCTCAATCGCTGCTGTTAAACTTGTCCAACAAACTGGTTAATATCGTTATATTTTTGCTATTGGTGCCATTCCTGACTTATTACCTGTTAAAGGATTTTCGTCCTGTACGTAATAGACTCATGAACTGGCTACCCAATTCAAATTTCGAGCTGGGCTGGATCATCTATCGACGGGTATCTAACCAGTTGTTGGCGTATACGCGGGGAGTCATGATGCAGTCGATGATTATGGCAAGCGTCTGTGCCATCGGCTTTAGCCTGATCAGTCTTGATATTCCTATATTACTCGGCACAATGGCAGGCCTGTTAAATTTGATTCCCTATATCGGCCCGATTATATCGATTGTCTTAAGCTTACTGGTGGCATCAGCAATGACGCCTTTCGATCCATCACTTCTTTATTTGTCGGTAATTGTCATCATTAGTGCACAGATTATCGATAACGTGATAGTCATTCCCTCGTTGATTGCCAATGCGGTTAACCTGCATCCTGTCGAAGTTATTCTAGGTATTATAATAATCGGGACTGCTTTCGGAACGGTTGGTGTGATCCTGGCGATCCCTGCTATTGCCACTGCAAAGATTATCTTCAATAATTTATACGCCGATTATCATCATGCAAATACAAAATCGGCTGGCTGATATTTGCTATTTACCTGCATTACTATTTTTCAACTGTCTGGCCAGCGATTGCAGTGCCCGTTGTAAATTTTTATTTTCTACCCATTGCGCACTGTTACGAATGCATTCGATGCTTTCATTCGACACTCGAACCGGCCCTCGGACCTTCGGGCGTTGATCGATTTGCAGCAGACTATCGGGCATGGTTTTAAAAATTAATTTCTGACTGGTATAAAAGGTTTCGTGAATCTGCTGTTGAATTTCCCGGATGTGCATTCTGAGAAAATTGGTTACCGCGGCACTGGATACTGCAACGACAATTGCCTCTTTATTAACATTGACTACCTGGACAGAATCCGAAAACGAGTCAGGCAATTGTTCGCGCAGGAACTGCTGGTATTTCGATGTCTGGCTTTTTATCTGCTGATAATTGGCAGGTAAAATGGATGAACACCAGCTGGAAAGGCGTTTGTTACTCATCCCCGAAGTTTACTCTGGTAATGCCAACATGAACCGTTTATTGGGCATGCGCTACAATCGGGCTTAGTCTTACAACAATCTTTCGCAAGTGCCACCATCAGGGCATGGTATTCCTGGAATAGCCTTACATCCTTATCCAGGCCGGCTAAAAAACTAGTTTGTAATGTATAATAATCGAACAGGCGCTCTTTAGCTGTCAAACGACAAACAATGCGATGCGTATATTTATCGATTACAAACGCCGGTTTGTCTAAAGCATATAGCAAAATAGCGTCTGCTGTTTCCGGTCCGATACCTTTGATATCGATTAACATCTTTCGAATTTCTACCGGTTCGTACTGAATGATCTGCTCGATTCCCTGTTGACCTTCCAACCAACGGCACATAGACAGGATACATGCTGCTTTACGCCGGTAGAAGCCGGCCGGCCGGATAATCAATTGAAGCTCGTCAACCGATACTTCGAGTAAGGATTGCCATGATAATAAAGCTCGCGTACGCAAATTCTGCAAAGCCGGTTCGACATTTCGCCAGGCGGTATTCTGGGTCAGGATGGCGCCGACTATCACCTCAAAAGCATGATTGGCAGGCCACCAGTTTTGTGGCCCGTAGTATCGAATCAGGCGTTGGTAAATATCGACGAAGTCGACCGGCTCAGGCCTGACGTTTAGCACGGCCGGGCGACTGTCGCTTGTTTTGGGATTGGGGATTATCCAGCTTTAGTCGCAGATAAAGCTTATTAACAATATCATCCTCAAAGAATCGGTATTTGCCGGGTTTTAGCCATTTTGGTAAATTAAACTGATCATAACGAACGCGTTGCAATCGACTGACTTCGACCCCGACCGATTCCCATAAGCGACGTACTTCACGATTACGCCCTTCTCTCAGAATGACGTGATACCAGTGATTGGCGCCTTCGCCACCGCCATCGATTATCTGCTCGAATCGTGCGATGCCATCGTCAAGCACGACGCCTTTCTGGAGTTGATTAATCATATCCTGATTGACCCCGCCATGGACGCGTACCGCGTATTCACGTTCGACTTCAAACGACGGATGCATGAGTCGATTCGCCAGTTCACCCTGGTTGGTAAATAAAATCAAACCGCTGGTATTGATATCCAGTCGGCCGATACTGACCCAGCGACCACTTCCTAAACCGGGCAGACTACTGAATACGTCCTTGCGCCCTTCCGGATCCGAGCGGCTGCACACTTCACCAACCGGCTTATGGTACATTAACAGTTTAGGTTTCAGATCATTCTGATTGATACGTATAATTTTGCCATCGAGCGCGATTTTTTCCTGGCCATTGACCTGATCACCGGGTTTCGCGGTTTGACCATTCACCGATATGCGGCCGTCCTGCAACATCCGGTCGACCTGGCGACGCGAGGCAACCCCCTGATGGGCGAGAAATTTCTGTATTCTGTCCATAATCGGGTATTCCTTATTTAAGTGCCCAACGCTGGCCGATACCGGTGGAGGATTCGGAAATCAGGGTTTTCGCGTTAGCATCCAGTTTTACATCGAGAATGGTAGCTGAATCCGGTTGCCCCCATTCTTTAACCTTAGGCAGCCATGCCTCCTGACGAACACCACTCGCTACATTCCAGATGTCGATTGATTTGGCCGCACGTCCAGTTGCCAGTATTCGGTTATCACCGGAAAAATCTGCGGAAACAAGGGTCATTCTAACTTCATCGAGGCGAGATACCAGTTTACCCTTTCCAGCAGTAGAATAAATATAGGCATCGCCAATATAGGCATTGGCGAGCGCATACTCACCATCGTCAGACAATTCAACCAGGGATACCTTATATTTTAAATTTTTCGACCACATATGTTTGCCGTCTTTCAACGACCACAGGCTGACATGCCAGTCGTCAGAACCGGTCAAGGCAAAGCGCCCATCTTTTGATAGCGATACGCTGGTTACTTTTTCATGATGTGGAAAAACGTAACGCATTTTCCCTTCAATCATATCGAAGTATACCGCCTGGTTGTCGCGGCTGCCTATCAATGCATAACGGCCATCGACAGATACATCGACATCGGTTAAGTTAGGCCACGCCCAGTATCCGGTCAAATGACCTGTCTTGCTGGACCAACGCGCAATCGATTGCTGCTCAATGGTGACGAGGATATCACCACGTTCCGAAAAGGCGCCACCAATCATGCCGCCTTCGTCACTTTTTTCATGCTGCAGACTAAACATAACTTTATTTCTGGACAGGTCCCAGACCCGACCAAATCCACCGATAGCTCCAGTCATTAGATATTGACCATTCGGGCTGATAGCCGCGCCGTAGGACCCCGTGTCGGCATGAATCCAGGTATCCAGGGCCTGCTTATTTTCGCTACAGGCTGTCAGCAAAGCGATAAGGCCCGACAGTAGTAAATAGTAAATGCGAGTGCGCATGAGTATCGTTTCAGTCAAATTTTCGGCAAGGGCAGCAACCTGGTCGCTACCAGACTGATTATCCTAGAATCCTCGGTTGAGCGCGAAAAAGATGTGCAAGATATTGATGTGCATGGGGAATATGAAAAACGCGTAGTCACCTTGTTGGTGATGAGCGGTTTTTCAGATTTTCCAAGTGCGTCAAGAGCTTGTGCATACTTTCGTGATCCAACTGAGGATTCTAGGATTATAGGTGCTTAATTAACGCTGGCTTCGCTTTTTTCATCAAACGCCAACTCAGGATGATACTGATCCAGATCGTGAATCTCCGCCAGAGTCGGTAACTCATTGAGTGATTTCAAATTAAAGTAATCGAGGAAGCCACGTGTCGTACCATATAGTGCGGGCTTGCCAGGCACATCTTTATGCCCGAGTGCCCTAACCCATTCACGCTCCTGCAAAGTCCTTATAATATTACTACTGACACTGACGCCACGGATATCTTCAATCTCGCCTCGCGTAATCGGCTGTCGATAGGCTATTAATGCCAGGGTTTCCATTAGTGCGCGAGAGTAACGTGGTGGTTTTTGTTCCCACAGACGCGAAACCCAGGATTCATAAGCCGGCTTTACCTGCAGTCGAAAGCCGGAGGCGACCTGTTTCAATTCCATGCCGCTATTTTCGTAGTGACGGGTCAATTCATGAATGGCCTTTCGAATATCATCTTTGCCAGGATGCTCCATATCCCCGGCAAACAGCTCAAAAATACTATTGATAGATAGCGGTTTATCGCTGGCCGCAAGGAGTGCTTCGAGTATCGGTTTCAGTCGATCTGTATCCATACCTTTGTCTCTTTTCAAGAAATAGCCTTGATATAAATCGGCGCATAAGGCTCAGCTTGCACTAGTTCAATGAGTGACTCCTTGAGCAATTCCAGTATTGCCAGAAAACTGACCACGACACCCATACGCCCTTCCCGAGCCTCAAAAAAATCATAAAAGCTGGTGAAATTATCAGCAGAGATTTTTTCCAGTACGCTCACTATACGCTCTCGTACGGACAACGGTTCGCGCTCCACATGGTGACTGGCGAACTGCTCGGCCCGGTTAACAACGTCACGAAATGCCGCCAACAGATCCTTGATTTGAACTTCAGGCAAAGGGATATCGATTTCAAATTTTGGAATTTCAATATGCGGCAAGTGAATTTCCCGTTCGAGCCGGTCCAGGGCTTCGAGATCTTCGGCGGCTTTTTTAAATTGCTCGTATTCCTGCAAACGGCGAATCAATTCGGCACGCGGATCATCTTCGTTATCAGTTTCAACCGGACGCGGCATTAACATGCGCGATTTTATTTCTGCCAGCATCGACGCCATTACCAGATATTCGGCGGCCAGCTCGAGTTCGAGCTCTTCCATCAAATGAATATATTCCATGTATTGTTTGGTTATTGCCGCTATCGGGATATTGAGTACGTCGATGTTTTGCCTTTTGATCAGGTATAACAGCAGATCCAATGGACCTTCGAAGGCTTCCAGAAAAACAAGCAATGCATCCGGCGGAATGTATAGATCCCGCGGTATAACGGTTAAGGGTTCACCCTGCACCAACGCGAAGGGTAATTCCGACTGGCTGGACGCGCTACGATTAAATTCTGTCTGCATAGAATTATCGGGCCGTCAATCCCATCACTTTTCGAACCTCTTCTATCGTGTCCTGTGCTACATCGCGAGCAGCTTCGCAGCCTTCGTTAATAAGGCTGTCTACACCCGATAAATCGTTGAGATAATCTTTCACACGGGCCTGTATCGGTTTTAATTCTTCCAGCACCGAATCGATAATATATTGCTTACAATCGATACAACCGATCGCGGCCGTCCGGCAACCTTCGGATAATAACTGTCTGGTAGCATCGGGCGTGTATACCTGATGTAACCCCCAGACCGGACATTTTTTGGGCTCGCCCGGATCGGTTCGACGGACACGGGCCGGATCGGTCGGCATGGTCTTGATTTTTCTGACCACTTCCTCGGGTGATTCGCGCAGGGCAATGGTATTGCCATAGGATTTGGACATTTTCTGGCCGTCAATGCCTGGCATTTTCGACGAAACCGTTAGCAACGACTGTGGTTCGGGCAAAATAATACGACCACCACCATCAAGGAACCCGAGCAGTCTTTCACGGTCACTGAGACTGATATTCTGTTGGGATTCGAGCAATGCATGCCCGATGGACAGAGCTTCAGTGTCTCCCTGTTCCTGAAATCGCTTTCGAACATTTTTATAGAGTTTAGCATTCTTCTTGCCCATCTTTTTGATGGCCGCTTCCGCCTTGCTTTCGAAGTCCGCTTCCTTGCCATAGATATGATTGAAGCGGCGGGCAACTTCCCGCGTCAATTCGACATGCGCAACCTGATCCTCACCAACCGGGACAAAACCGGCTTTGTACATTAGGATATCGGCACTTTGCAGGAGTGGATATCCGAGGAAACCGTATGTAGCAAGATCCTTATCCTTTAATTTCTCTTGTTGATCCTTGAAGCTCGGCACCCGTTCCAGCCAACCCAACGGAGTAATCATCCCCAACAGCGTGTGCAGCTCGGCGTGTTCAGGAATTCGCGATTGGATAAACAGCGTAGAATTCCCCGGATTAACACCAGCAGCCAGCCAATCAATGACCATGTCGCGAGAACTTTCGGCAATAATCGACGGATTTTCATAATGTGTGGTCAGCGCATGCCAATCGGCCACGAAATAAAAACATTCGTAGCTATGCTGTAGTTCGATCCAGTTTTTTAATACGCCGTGATAATGCCCTAAATGTAACAACCCTGTGGGGCGCATTCCGGAGAGTACGCGGTTGTTCTGGCTAATTGCGATGTTCAATCAATGGTTTCCGGGGGAAAAATCGTTGTGCGGTAATTATACTGCAAGGCATCGAGTCGCGTCGATATCTGACGTCATAATATACCATTAATTCAATTCTGCGATAGACCGCTAATATTCCAGAAAATCCACACTACCTTTACCATTTCGTAAAATTTCGGGATTACCGTCAATCAGACTAATCACCGTCGTTGGTTCGATACCACAAAACCCGCCATCAATGATCAGATCGACCGAATGTTGAAATGTCGCCCGAATATCCTCCGCATCATCCATTGCCTCCTGTCCTCCGGGAAGAATCAAAGTACTACTCATAATGGGTTGCCCAAGCTGCAGCAACAATTCATGAACGATATGATTGTCAGGCACCCGCACACCGATGGTTTTTCGCTTCGGATTCATCAATCGGCGTGGGACTATAGATGTTGCCTTTAACAGAAAGGTATAAGGTCCGGGCGTCAACGATTTCATCAAGCGGTAATCTGAGTTGGATACCCTGGCATAGGTCCCAATTTCGGATAAATCGCTACACACCAGGGTAAAGTGATGGTTTTTATCGGTTCTTCGTAGTCGTTGAATACGCTCCATGGCCGATTTATCACCAATATGGCAGCCCAGCGCATAACTGGAATCGGTCGGATAAATCATCAGCCCGCCACGATCTATAATCGAAACAGCTTGCTGAATTAAGCGTTTTTGGGGGTTGTCGGGGTGAATTTCGAAATACTGGGCCATTGGTCGGTTAACTGAAAGATTGAACGATAGTCAGGAAATTGCAGGATAAAATCTCTCTGAAACTCAAAAAATACGATTCGGGAGCAATAAGCAAGAACATAAAATAGCGCTTATAAGAAGCGCCTTGGTATTGCATCAGGAAATACTGCAGACTAGCAATTGATGCCGAAAAATGCGATGGTTTTGTCGGCTTTAACTTCCCCGTCTGATCGAATGTTGGAAGAAGGCAACTAATATGGGAATCCTGATCCCAATAGCTTCTCCACAATATTCGTGAGGGGCAATTTAATCAGCCAAATTTTGCCAACCTCTTTGGGTCCAGACATTTTTTGTAATTTTCTACAGTCTAGCCAATTCCTTATATGTAGTGAGGTGAATTTGCGCGTTACTAACCATCCGTAGATTCCGACGAGATTTACGGCAATTGCGACAATATATATTCCAGGATAGCTGTCAATAACGCACGAATAGTCAGACTTGCGTTTCCGCTACAGCCTCTATTACTTTTTAATTCAGATCCTATACCAGACCTAAACCGGAATCGCAGAATCCGTAGGACAGGATAATGTATAATCTTTGATTCAGATTGCCTTTCCCGCCAATACATTAAAAACATCCAGATTGTATATTGCCGAACTGGGAGGAATAATATTAAATGCATTGATCGGGTTTGCACTGTGTTAAAAATCCCCTGGAACTACAGTATAACATTCTCGTCCTATGTGCTAAAACTGAAACCGATTATTATGTCTACCCCTAGCGACACTCAACCAAGCAGATGAAAGTTGCCTTTTATGCGCCGATGAAGTCCCCCACGTCATCTACTCCTTCGGGAGATCGGCTGATTGGGCGGCTCCTAATTCAAGCTCTGCAAAGCACGGGAATCGAAGTAGAGCTTATGAGCCATTTCCGAAGTTACAATGGTAACGGAGATACAAACCATCAACGGCGCTTGCAATCAGTTGGTAAAAGGTTAGCAAACAGAATTATCAAGCGGCTTAAGAAACGAAACCCGTCGCAGTACCCTGACGTTTGGTTCACCTATCATCTTTTCCACAAAGCACCCGATTGGATTGGCCCTGAGGTGGCAAATCACCTGGCTATACCTTACGTCGTTGCCGAGGCTTCCTATGCGCCAAAACAGGAAAACGGCAAATGGGCCGTCGGACACAAGTCGGTTCGAGTTACCCTTGCTCAGACCAGTCTTGTAATTGGTCTTAACAAGCGCGATGCACTCTGTGTTACTCCATGCCTGGCAAGTCCGGACCGATATCGATATATACACCCATTTTTAAATTCAATGCGATTTCAAAATGCGAGGCTTAGAAAAGCTCAGCACAGAAGATCTATTGCGGAAAAACTGAAAATAGACGATAACGTATCGTGCCTGATTACAGTTGCAATGATGCGCCCAGGTGACAAAGTCGAATCTTATAAAATTCTGGCGCAAGCTTTGGCATTAACCACCGAATTGGACTGGACGCTGCTGATCATTGGAGATGGCCCAGCCGAAGATCAGGTGAAAAACATGTTTTCAGAATTATCTGAACGTATTCACTGGTTAGGCAAAATCGATAGCGATCAACTAGCCTCATTTTACGCGGCCGCCGACCTGTTTGTCTGGCCCGCTGTCAAGGAATCTCCGGGCATGTGCTTTCTCGAAGCTCAGGCAGCTGGACTAGCCGTGGTAGGTAGCAACGCCGGGGGAGTGCCTGATGTCGTGGTTCATGGAGAAACCGGATTGCTTGCCAAGCACATGGATGTGATTGATTTCGCTAATCAAACCAGGGCTCTTGTAGTTGATAAAAATCGTTGCCGTTCCATGGGTGCCGCTGCGGCGGACCATGTCGAAAATCATCACCGCATTGAAACAGCAGGGCTAATATTGCATAAGCTTCTCTCTGAGCTAATACCGTGATCCCCCTACTAATGGTTCGACATGGCGAAACCAATTGGAATAAACAAAACCGAATTCAGGGGCAAACTGATATTCCACTCAGTGATGCAGGACGAGACGAAGTGAAGAAATGGGTCTTTCCCGATGAGTTCAAGCATTTTAGATGGGTTAGCAGCCCACTTAAGCGCGCAACCGAAACTGCGCGGATTCTCGGTCATGATCCTGGCATACAGGAAGCACTCAGGGAAATGTCCTGGGGCCAGTGGGAAGGTCAAAACTGGGGAGCACTCCAGGCCCGGTTGGGCGCGAAAGTCTTGAAAGCCCACGGCGCCGATAGTCTAGATTTTCGCCCTCCTGATGGTGAAAGTCCCCGTGATATACAAAACCGCCTCCGCCCCTGGTTAAAAAACCTGAAAAATCCTACAGTCTGCATTTGCCATAAGGGTATAATACAAGTATTACATGCAATAGCCTCCGGTTGGAATTTTGATGGGAAACCACCTTTAAAAGTTCATCACGGAGTTGCTTACCTGTATCTTGTAGATGAAGGAATTCCCTATGTAGACCGTATGAACATATTTTTAGTAACCGCTAGCCCTGGCCGATAACCTGGTTGAAACATTGTGAATCTATACTCTATTTCGATTTAGAGATTAAGGATTGCGTCAGGTATCCAGTCATCAATTTCTTCGATAATTAAATCTTGTTATGAAACAACTTTCCGATTTCCTCCCGATCGTATTATTTTTCATCGTCTACAAATTTTACCTCGATTTGCCCGACGATTTAATTATTGGAATCAATTCAATGATACCGATGTTACGCATTACGCCCGGCAACCCCGACGATGCTATTTATCTTGCGACCTTCGCTGCTATTGTTGCCACTCTTGTGCAGGTCGCTATCGCTGTACTATTGACCAAAAAAGTCGAAAAAATGCCCCTTATTACACTGGCATTATTGCTGGTTTTTGGCGGCGCCACTTTATTGTTCAAGGACCCCTTGTTCATCCAATGGAAACCAACCGCGATTAACTGGCTATTTGCAGTAGTATTCGCCATCAGCCATTTTATTGGCAACAAGCCGTTAGTACAGAGAATGATGAGTCAGGCAATTGATATCGACGACAAACGTATCTGGTTCAAGTTAAATATTGCCTGGATAGGGTTCTTTGTATTTTCCGGCATCGCCAATCTGATTGTTGCACCGGAAATCGATCCGCTCAACTTGCAATTCAGTCAGGATACCTGGGTTGATTTCAAGTTATTTGGCCTGTTAGGGTTAACGATAGCATTTGTAGTTGCACAGGCTTTTTACCTGGCGCGTTATATACCTTCTACCTCTGAGGAGACCAAATAATGTTGTACAGTATTGTAGGAATTGACGTTGAAAACAGTTTACAGGCCAGACTTGCAGCGAGACCCGAGCACGTTAATCGACTTCTTCTATTAAAAGAGCAAGGTCGGCTGGTACTGGCCGGGCCGAACCCCGCCATCGATAGCGAAGATCCCGGAGATAACGGATTCACAGGTAGTATAATAATTGCCGAATTCGACTCACTGGATACAGCAAAGGCCTGGGCTGATCAGGACCCTTATTTATTAACCGGTGTTTATCAGTCGGTAGAAGTCAAACCGTTTAAGCAGGCGCTGCCCTAACCAGCCCTCTCAATTCGAGTCGCTGTCAAACATTCGATCGCTCATTTCCCGCAACAATTTATCTTCCGACTCAATGCGTTCGGCAAGGGCTTCTCCAATATCTGAAAGATCCTGATGCAAGCCTGCCAGACTTTCCATATCATCGACACCGTCATACTTGTCATTAAAATCAACAAATTTTTGCGTCGTTATTGATATGTTGGGATAAACACGATCGGCTATCTGATTAACACTGGCGCGTCGTTCCTTATCGTCTATAATTCGTTCGTAAATTTCAAAATGCCCTAGTGCTGTATAGTCAACCAATGTTTGACTAAACGATTTTAAGGTTTTAACCAGAACAACCCGTTCTGTCGACCCGGAATTAAGATCAGCCAGTTGACACAACGCTACCAATACTTCCTGACGCTCGGATAACAAATCATTGATGGTTTGTGTTTGGCGATGTCTCCGGTCATTCTCGACCGACACTTTTTGCGCTATTTCAGCGATCGTTCCAATCTGTGAATTACTCACTCTATGCCTCTTTAAATTAGTTTGTCACAGTTAATGGCAGTTATAATTATATGCTTAACTGCATTGTAAATACCTTCGAGTCTCCCACAAAATGGCTTATATTTCATTGATATTTTATGGGAATCCGACACAACTTGACCAATATCATGCCATAGATATTGGCCATGCGCGATAGCAATATCCCAGTAAGCCATACACTCTCAAGATTTGTTAAAATGCATGAATTTGAAGGCGTAAATAGTAAAATGGTCCCCGATATTGAAAGGAAATTAACGGCACTCGAATCACTTTATAGCGAACAGGAATATACCGTTCATACTCTGAACAATATCGTCACTCGGCAAGATAGAGAAATATCGCGTCTTAGTGACGAGTTTCAGTGGCTTAAGCGTCAGTTTATGTCGCTCAAAGAGCACCTGCCAAATACACCAGAAAGTGATGTTGATGAAAAACCTCCTCACTACTGAGCATTTGATTTTAAATGAGTAAATCGATCGGGTCTATTCCTGCCGAGCCTACCATTTCAATTAGGCAGCATACCGAAAGTGTACAAATCCAATGGTCAGATAATCGTGAAAGTTTAAGTTTCAATCACAGTTTTTCTAATCAGGGACTTTTTTACCGACGTATTGTCGCAAGTAACCAGGCACTATTGAGGGCCTGCTCGAATAAACAGCATAGCATTCATAAGATACTGGATATAACAGCAGGTTGGGGTATCGACAGCTTTATCCTGGCGCAACACGGTAAACTGGTGACAATGATCGAGCAAAATACCCTGATCCACTCCGTATTATCTAAATCATTATTCAATGCCAATCAGGTCTCACACACAAAAGCAGCGGCACAGCGAATTGAATTAAAGACTGGTAACAGTATCGAATTTTTACAGGCTCTGGAAAAATATGCTGACTACGACTGCATTTATCTGGATCCGATGTTCCCGGCACACCGATCTAATGCCAAACCAGGCAAAGAAATGCAACTATTACAAAAAATCACAGAAAATCTGGATATTAATGCCTGTTTTAAACTCGCTCTACTAAAATCAGGTAACCGCGTGGTCGTAAAAAGACCTCTCAATGCACCTACCATTTCGGCGCTGAAGCCGGATATGGCCTATCGAGCAAAAACTATCCGCTTTGATATTTACCTGACACAGGCATAGTTCGGCTAATCTCTAAAATTGTTAAACTGCAATGGCAACCCAAGATTTGCTTCCTTCAATAATTGCATAACCTGCTGTAAATCATCACGTTTCTTACCGGTAACTCTAACCTGTTCACCCTGGATGGCAGCCTGAACTTTGAGTTTTGAATCCTTGATCAGCTTCACCACTTTTCGGGCGATATCCTTGTCCAAACCTTCCTTTATTTGCACTATCTGGCGGGCTCGCTTGTTCATTTCCACCACTTCTGCATATTCCAGACAGGCCAAATCGATTCCCCGCTTCGACATTTTCTCGTTTAATATCGGTGATATCTGCTTGATTTGAAAGGCTGATTCCGCTTCCAGTGTCAGTTGATTGCCAGCCAGTTCGACCTGCGCATTCGAGCCTTTAAAATCGTACCGTGTGCCGATTTCGCGGTTAACCTGGTCAATGGCATTGACCAGCTCATGGTGGTCTACTTCGGAAACAGTATCAAATGATGGCATAATAAAGGTTCAGGGTCTGATCGTAAGCGTTTTAAAATTATTGCTAAAATTATAATCAGGAATGGGTAGATTTTGAAACTTGTTTTTACCGATTAACGCTCTACCGGCAAAATCATATTGTGCATTCCCACAAACTTCCTTGATTCGCTTTTCGCCATGCAACTCAACCGGGCAATTCAAATCAGTGCTAATTGCATAGCTGACATAATAGCTTGGGGATAACGAGCGCAGGTCATTCCTTGCAAACTCGGGCTGGATACTATTGTTCGACGCAGGATCCTGTAATCCCTTTTGTAAACGTAAGGCCTGAATTGTAGCATTCGACCTTTTAATCAATAATATGTTCAGGTTATCCTGACGCAGCCATTGGGGTTGATCTTCGACAATTAGCCCGAGCTTAAATTGATAGCTGCTGTGTATATCTGGTGGACGAAAATCAATGCTGAAATCGAGGAGAATATATCCAATGGCAATTAGCATTAGCGCCGATAAAGCGCGCGCAAGGCGAATTAAAGTTTTTCGACGATCCAGTGCTTTCTATCCAGCCAAAATCTATTTATTTAAAACTAGTCTCACAGAAGTCAGAGCTGTACTGCCTGACCTGCCTGTTCAGTGCAATAGACAGCAAGCTGGCTCAGCAAATCTTTATTCAAATCGCTATCCAGACACCATAACTGCCTGTCCGCATCATAATTAAAATGATAACCGCCGGAACGCGCCGCTACCCATATCTGCCTGAGTGGTGTCTGTTTATTGATGATAATCTGACTACCATTATCGAATTCGAGCGTGAGAATATCGCCTGCCGTATCGTAATCGATATCGGCATTCGATGCTTCAACAGATTCTTCGATTTCGATTAATGTCTGCTCTGCCTGACGGCTAAACTCGGATTCGTTCAAAGTTCATGCCTCCTGAAAATCGAGGGATAACGAGTTAACGCAATACCGCTTACCGGTAGTTTCGCGTGGACCGTCATCGAATACATGGCCGAGATGACATCCGCATTTATCGCACATAATTTCAACACGAATCATCCCCAGAGTGCTGTCACGCTCGATCTGGATAGCACCTTCCCTGCTCGGTTGATCGAATGACGGCCAACCCGAAGCCGAATCGAATTTTGCCTCCGAACTAAACAGTTCCTCGCCACAGCATTTGCACAAATACTTACCCGTGCGTTTATTATCACAATACTCACCGGTAAAAGGATGCTCCGTGCCTTTCTCGCGACAGATCCGATATTCTTCCATCGTGAGCTTTTCACGCCACTGGTCTTCGTTCATATTCCACTCCCGGTCAAATTCATTGCGATTAGTAGTCTAACAACATTAATTTGATAGGCCACTAGTAGTTGCGATAAAGTTCCTTGCCGTCAACCAGATAAATCCAGCCCCTGGCAATTCGATATATCAACCAGATACTAGCAAAACCCAGCACAACATAACCAATTAATATCGGGGTTGTAAATGTACCCAGGAGAATCCACAGCAGTCCAAACCAGAAAGTATTTTTTTGCCAAATGAAATGCGACTGTAACCAGGAACCGCTGACATCGTCGTCCTTTATATAATTAATAATGACCCCGATGATGGCCGTGAACAAAACCAGGAAAGACAACGCCTGCAGAATATACACCGCATAGGTGTATTTTTTTATACCGGCGTTAATCTCAAAGGTGCTCATAACATCATTCTAAACCAATTGCAGAAATCAGTGGGTGATTGATTCACCCTAGCAATGCCTCGAAACCTGACCGATCAAGCACCGGAACTCCGATCAACTCTGCTTTTTTGACTTTCGAACCGGGCTTTTCCCCGGCTATCACGGCTGTGGTTTTTGACGAAACGCCGCTACTCACCTTCGCGCCGAGCGCTTTTAATTTTGCCGCTGCCTGATCCCGGCTCAGGCCTTCGAGGGCTCCGGTGATAACATAGGTATGGCCACGGAGCGGCTGCATTATGGGATTGCGGTTTAGCACAGGATTCGGCCAGTGAACCCCCTGCTGTACAAGATCATTGATGATTTCCCGGTTCTTTGCCTGCTGGAAGAATTGATAGACATTTTCCGCCACTACCGGACCGACATCCTCGACCTGTTGTAGAATTTCAGAATTTGCCTGCTGCAGATTTTCGATAGAGCCGAAATAGCTGGCAAGGGATTCGGCGGTGGTTTCTCCTACTTCACGAATGCCAAGGGCGAATATGAATCGCGCCAGAGTTGTTTCCAGGCTGGCCTTTAAGGCTATTAACAAATTATTAGCCGATTTGTCGGCCATGCGCTCAAGTCCGGAAAGCTGTGCTATTCCTAGGTAGTAGAGGTCGGCAGGTGAATGAATCATATCGAGATCGACCATCTGCTCGACCAGTTTATCGCCGAGCCCATCGATATCCATCGCCTTACGCGAGGCAAAATGCTTAATCGCTTCCTTACGTTGTGCAGCGCAAATCAGGCCACCCGTACACCGATAAGCGGCCTGCCCTTGACTACGAGTAACCTCAGAAAAACAAACAGGGCATTTATTCGGCATTTTTGGCAAGGGTAAATCAATCTGACGTTTTTCAGTTACCGGTGCAACTACTTCGGGAACCACATCACCAGCGCGACGCACTATGACGATATCGCCAATACGAACATCCTTGCGGAATATTTCATCCATGTTATGCAAGGTTGCATTACTCACCATCACTCCGCCCACTGCAACGGGTTCGAGTCTTGCTACCGGGGTCAACGCACCCGTGCGGCCTACCTGAAAATCGACATCAAGCAATTGCGTCATCACTTCTTGCGCCGGGAATTTATAGGCGATTGCCCAGCGAGGTGCACGTGAAACGAAACCAGCCTGGATCTGCTGTTCTATATCATCCAGCTTGAAAACAACGCCATCAATATCAAATGCCAGGTCGTCGCGCTTCGCTAAAATCATCTGGAAATAGTCGATACAGCCTTCGATACCGGAAACGCATTCGATATAGGGACTGATCGGAATACCGATAGAGTGCAATAGCTGCATACGTACAAAATGGCTGTCAGGTAAATCATAGCCTTCGACGACACCCAGTCCATAACTACAAAAAGTGAGCGGACGACTCGCGGTGATTCTTGAATCGAGTAACCGTAAACTGCCGGCGGCGGCATTACGGGGGTTGGCGAACACTTTGCCACCCGATTCGCGTTGCGCATCATTCAATGCCTCAAAATCTGCGTGCTTGATATAAACCTCGCCTCTGACTTCTAAACGTAGCGGAATTTTGTCCCCCTGTAATTTTAGCGGTATCGAGGTCAGGGTTCTGGCATTGGCGGTTATATTTTCTCCACGATTGCCGTCGCCCCGCGTCGCAGCACGAACCAGAGTACCGGATTCGTATAAAAGACTCACCGCGAGGCCATCAAGCTTGGGTTCGGCTGTGAAATTGAGTGCTGGCTGATCGATCAATACTTTATCGCGCAAGCGTTTCTCAAACGCCACCATTTCGGTATCACCAAAAGCATTGTCGAGCGATAACATCGCCATTTCGTGCTGCACTGTCTCAAAATGCGTTGCGGGCGCCGAGCCGACTCGCTGGGTGGGTGAGTCCTGGGATTGAAGTTCCGGGTATTCCGCTTCAAGTTTCTGCAACCTTCGAAATAATTGGTCGTAGGCCTGATCGGTTATCTGTGGGTCGTCGAGGCCATAGTATCGATGATTGTGCGCATTGATTTCATCTCTGAGTTCACTGGCTTCAATGAATACTTTTTCTACAACAGACATATCAAGATGAAAGTCTTTCCCGAATCTCAGTGACATCACTAATAGTGAGCAATCGCTGATTAGATAAGTACACCTTGAAATTCAGGAGACGCACCAGTTCATCAATTTTTCGTAACATTATTTCGTAATTTTTCAACCCCGCATCTTCGATTTCGAGATTAATATAACAATTCAGACCGAGGCTTGTAAATTCCGCTGACGCGAGGTCCGAAAAATGTCCAGGTGATGACAGGTTTGCAATGGAAAAGCAGTGTTTATCCGATTCCCGAAATTCGAGCAATCCCGCTGCGTTCATTTCGATACCGGTATAGGTCAGAGCAGATTGAACTTCTTCGCCGGTTAATAGCCGATGGTCCGACAGCATCAAAAAATGGCTGATCAATTGATCTGCATTAATTCCAGCGACAACATCGGCAATAAAAATCGGTACCGGTTTGGATTGGATTACTACCGGGGTTAAATCGTCTTCCAGCGCCGGGTTCATCTTTATCTCGCCAAGATTTATATTATCGTTATCCGTATTTATTACGTCACCGATATTTTTAAGCTCGTCGCGTAATTGTTGATCTTCATTAAACGCCGTATCAATTTCCTCCCGGGAAAAGGTATCCCTCGCCGCGCGATTACGTACTCGATTCTGTTGCAGCCCATAAAGATAAATGCCGATTAGTAGCACTATACCGATAATAGCTAATGTCCAGCGTAATGCCGATGCATCCATTAAGCTGAACCCGGTACTTTCACGGTTTGTGACTCGAATGCCATTGCTAGGTACCCGTCATCTTCACGGCTTCGCCGACATCGACCGATACCAGACGCGAAACACCGGGCTCATGCATGGTCACACCATTCAGGTTCCTGGCCAGTTCCATGGTAATCTTGTTATGAGAAATCATTATAAATTGTACCTGCTCGGACATTTCCTCGACCATCGAACAAAATCGGCCAACATTGGCATCGTCCAGTGGTGCATCGACCTCATCGAGCATACAAAATGGCGATGGATTGAGTTCAAATATGGCAAATATTAATGCTACGGCGGTCAATGCTTTTTCGCCGCCCGATAATAACTGCAAATTAGTAACCCGCTTGCCCGGTGGCCTTGCCATGATAATAACACCTGTATTGAGCAAGTCATCTTCGGTTAATTCCAGGTGCGCCTCACCACCGCCAAATAGTTTGGGGAAACGTTCGCTGATACGGTTGTTAACATGATCGAAAGTTTCTTTAAAACGTTCGCGCGTTTCTTTATCTATTTTCCTGATTGCCGATTCAAGTGTTGCCAAAGCCGCCATTAAATCTTCGTTTTGAGTATCCAGGTAATGCTTTCGTTCCGCCTGCTCCCTGTATTCATCGATTGCGGCAAGATTAATCGGTCCGAGTCGATCGATACGTCGAATCAATGCTTCGAGTTGGTTTTGCCATTCTACCTGCTCGGCTTGCGGGTCAAGTTGTTCCGCCAGTTCCTGCGCTTCGAAACCTGTTTTCATTAATTGCTCTTCTACGGTTTTGCAACGAACCCGGGATTCCTGGCATTGCATGCGTCTGGCTTCGAGCTGGTTCCTTATTTCATCACCTTGCTGCTGCAATTGATTACGTTGACCTTCGAGACTGCGCTGCTGGTTATCTAACCCGGTCACTTTTTCCTGTGACTGACCCAGTTCCTGCTGTTTCAAATTTCGAGCCTCGAGCAACATCTGCAAAGCAGATTGCAGTTCATCCAGCGGGTTGTCCGCATTATCGATTGCGCTGGTGAGTTCCGCAATGCGCCGATCAAACTGCTCACCCTGTTGGTGCATGCGTTCTATATTTGATTGCGTTGCCCGTTGGTCGGACTCCTGCGCCTGAAGCTGCATTTGCAACTGATGGTATTTATCACGACTCTGCTGAAGCTGACTGCGGCTTAGACTCAGGGTTTCCTGGAGTCGTGACTTATCAGCCTGCAGGCTGGATTCCTGCCCGGCCATTTGCTCGATCTGTACAAGCAAATCATTGCGCTTAGCACTGCTAGATTGCAGCTCCATGCTACATTTATTTTGCAGATCGTCGAGTTCTTTGAGTTCGGTCTGAATTTGCCGATGCCGTACCCCGGCCTGCTCGACCTTACCCTTGCGTTGACTCAACTGGTTGCGTAAATCGGAAGTCTCCTGCTGCAATTGACTCAGACTACGCTGATCCTCATCACGTTGTTGCTCAATATGATGCAGGCGTTGGCGGTCTCCATCGGTCTGCGATTTAAGCAAAAGTGCCGATTGCGTAACTTCATCGAGCTGTTTTCGAATCCCTTTAATTTCCTGTTCGCGTGCCAGCATACCGCTATGTTGATCTTCTTGCCCGAGTTGCAGAACCCAGTTCGGCCCCACCCAGAGGCCTTCGAGGGTGACCAAACTTTCACCGGCTCTAAGCTGAGTTTTTCGCAATGCCAGCTCCTGTTGATCCGGGCATAGATAAATACCAGCCATCAGTGCCGACAAATCGATATCACACTCAATCGAATCCACCAGCCGAGGCCAGTTACGCGTCATTTCCGATTGTCCTGCTCGCTGCCGACCAACCAGCGCCAGACCATGGCTGGCGACTAAATTTTCTGGAATTGCCTGGCCTGGCTCGACACAATAGGCCCCCAGAAACGGGCCGAGCACTATTTCAACCGCTTTCTCAGCCTGATTTCGGACCTTAAGCACTTCAGATAAACGTTTACCCGGGTTAATCTGGTGTCGAGCCAGCCAGTTTTTGACATCATCGCTGGTTTCTGCCAGAACATGTTGTTGCAATGCCTCGAGTGAACTCAATCGGCCACGTAAAGTCTGAACCTGGTTGCGCTTTTCGTCGAGTCGAGTCGAATGCTGGTCGATGTGATGCCGAAGCTGAAAAATTTCTTCTCCCGTGCCTTCCAACTGAGCCAGGGTTGCAGCCTGTATCTGTGATTTTGCCTCGGCGTTTTGCTCGAGTTCAATAATCTCGTGGTCGTAGGCTGAGGTATCCAGACTTTTCATTTCCTGCTGCAACCGACCACTACGTTTTTGTGCCTGCTGCATCTGCCGCTCGAGGTGCTCGATACCTCTATTTTCGATCTGTGCCGATTCGTGCACCTGATGAAACTCGCGCCGGAAATTGTCCCATTGCTCCTGCCAACCTGCCATTTCGGATTCGATCGATATCGAGCTGGATTCCAGGCCCTTGAAGTGTTCGAGGCTCGATTCGAGTCGCGGGCGCAGGGCGGTGATATCGGATTCCAGCCTGGCTAGCTTTAATTCGTCACTTTGCAGAATCTCTTGAGTATCTTTCAGGGATATCCGGATTCTGTCGAGTTCCTCGCTATTGTGCTGCCGCAAATTTATCTGATGCTCAATCGCTTGCTCCTTGATGGAAATATCGGATCCCAATTGATAAAACTGACTTTGTATTTCATTATGCCGGTCGGTAGCGCCAAGCAATCGCTGGCGACATTCTTCAATTTGTTTTTCGACCGAACGGAACTTCGCGAGGCATTCCTGCATGGCATTTTCAACGTCCGCTGATTTTCGTGTATGGTTTTCTATTTCGCCTTCGAAAGCTATTTTTTGCAATAGCAGGCTTTCGGCTTCCAGTTTGCGCTGATCCTGCTTCAGCGTTTTGTATTTCTCAGCTGTCTTCGACTGCCGGTCTAACCGGTATAGCTGCTTGTCAATTTCTTCGATCAGATCGGTCAGGCGATCCAGGTTCTCGCGGGTATGGCGCATTCTGGTTTCGGTTTCGCGTCGCCTTTCCTTGTATTTTGAAATTCCCGCCGCTTCTTCCAGATACACCCGCAACTCGTCCGGTTTGGCATCGATAACCCGACTGACCATACCCTGCTCGATGATAGAGTAGCTACGCGGACCAAGTCCGGTGCCGAGAAAAATATCGGCAATGTCGCGGCGGCGACAGCGCGTATTATTGAGGAAATACTTCGACTGCCCCGCTCGCGTTGCAGTGCGTTTTATCGATATTTCATTGTATTTGGCGTACTCGCCCTTCACGCGACCATCAGAATTATCGAAGATCAACTCGACCGAAGCCTGGCCGACCGGCTTACGTCCGGAAGATCCACTGAAGATAACATCTTCCATGGATTCGCCACGTAAATTCTTCGCCGATGACTCACCCATCACCCAACGCACCGCATCGATTACGTTCGATTTGCCACAGCCGTTGGGACCGACAATTGCGGTAATGCTGGCCGGAAATATTATTTTTGTCGGATCCACGAAGGACTTGAAACCAGCTATCTTGATTTGGCTCAAACGCATAGGTCAGGGAGTAAAATGAATTTATGTTTTTCGAGCCTCAGAGTATATCACCTGATGTCTAAGGCAACAGTA
>CAZYYM010000052.1:0-24530 GCA_964651385.1 uncultured Gammaproteobacteria bacterium
GAAACTATCCTGCCCGAGCGCCATGGCATCTGGGATACACAAACGCTGCTAACGTCATCCAGAATAGACGAGGCAGGCCGTCTGGTCATGAGTAGTGCCGGTAGCCTGCACGGTATCGCAAAAATGATTCGACAGGGTTGGATGCGACGATTACGTCATCGGCTTTACCCTCAAACCCGCGATGTGCCCTGGGTTTATCACTGGACGGGACAAATTGGTGTTACCTCGAATAAAATCCTTCGGGTGCAATTGCTGGCGCCGGGTTTGTTCGCGCCCGCCGGTTATAATGGGCGGGGCATCGGGCCGGGTACCGTAATTGGCAAGCATCTGGCGTCAACCCTGATCAGTGGTAACCGCAACGAGTTTCCGTTTCCGATTGAAGCGCTGTATCGTGAGCGCTTGCGCAAACTCCGATCCATGTTTTATGAGTATTCGACGCTCGGTTTACAATTGTTGCCTTGAAAATCAGCAATGACGGTGCGGCAAAACTTTCAATTTGTGCAGTGCCGCATTAGAATATGTGATCACATGAAACTCAACCCATGACAGGATTGATCAATGACTGACAATAATTCATCACAGTCTGCTCGTACGCGTTTCGATTGGCGGGATCCGATGTTTTTCGAGCAGCAACTCGGCGATGAAGAACGTATGATCCGTGATGCCGCCCATGACTATTGTCAGAACAGGCTCATGCCGCGTATCAAACAGGCCAATCGTGAAGAAACTTTTCACCGTGAAATCATGAATGAACTCGGTGAGCTGGGTTTGCTGGGTGCGACGATTCCGCAAGAATATGGTTGCGCGGGCGCCAATTACGTGTCTTATGGTTTGGTCGCGCGTGAAGTCGAACGGGTGGACAGCGGTTACAGGTCTGCGATGAGCGTGCAATCCTCGCTGGTCATGCATCCGATATTTGCCTATGGCAGCGAAGAGCAGCGTCGAAAGTATTTACCCGATTTAGCCAGCGGGGAGAAAGTGGGTTGCTTTGGCCTCACCGAACCCGACGCCGGTTCGGATCCGGGAAGTATGAAAACTACCGCTACCGCAGTCGATGGCGGCTACCAGTTGAAAGGTGCGAAAATGTGGATTACCAATTCACCGATTGCCGATGTTTTGGTGGTCTGGGCCAAACTCGACGACGTAATTCGAGGCTTCATTTTAGAGCGTGGTATGGAAGGTCTGTCGGCCCCTAAAATTGAAGGCAAGTTTTCACTACGCGCTTCGGTTACAGGTGAAATTGTCATGCAGAATGTCTTTGTGCCGGATGAGAATTTACTGCCAAATGTAAAGGGGCTAAAAGGGCCATTCGGTTGCCTGAATCGTGCGCGATATGGCATCGCCTGGGGAAGTCTCGGCGCGGCCGAATTTTGCTGGCATGCGGCGCGCCAGTATACTCTCGATAGAATTCAGTTCGGTCGTCCCCTGGCGGCTACTCAGTTAATCCAGAAGAAACTCGCCGACATGCAAACCGAAATCACGCTGGGCCTGCAATCCTGTTTGCAGATGGGGCGATTGATGGATGCGAACAATTGTCCGGTTGAACTGGTGTCGCTAATGAAACGAAATAACTGTGGCAAGTCGCTGGAGATCGCCCGTACCGCGCGTGACATGCATGGTGGAAACGGCGTATCCGACGAATATCACGTGATTCGTCATGTGATGAATCTTGAAGCTGTAAATACCTACGAAGGCACCCACGATGTACATGCGTTAATACTCGGTAGAGCGCAAACTGGTATTCAGGCATTTAGTTAATGGCAGGATCTTTGGCCGATTTTCGGGTACTTGATTTAAGCCGGATTCTCGCCGGGCCCTGGGCTAGTCAGATGCTCGCAGACCTCGGTGCCGAGGTAATCAAAATTGAGCGGCCCGGTGGCGGCGATGACACGCGTGGCTGGGGACCCCCTTATATACCCGACGAATCGGGCGGATCGACAGGGGAAGCTGCCTACTTTCATGCTGCCAACCGTGGTAAGCAGTCGGTTTGTATCGATATGTCGAAGCCTGAAGGGCAGGGTCTGATTAAGGATCTGTCCAGGCATTGCGATGTGCTCATCGAAAATTTTAAGGTCGGTGGGCTGAAGAAATACGATCTGGATTACGATAGTTTAAAAGAGATAAATCCGGGGCTGGTCTATTGTTCAATAACCGGTTTTGGTCAAACTGGACCCTATGCCGAGCGTGCCGGCTACGATTTTATGATTCAGGCCATGGGCGGAATGATGAGCGTAACGGGTGAAACCGATGGAGTACCGATGAAAATCGGCGTTGCGCTTGCTGATGTGTTAACCGGACTGTATGCCACGAATGCGATTCAGGCGGCATTGATTCACCGGCTTAAAACCGGCGAAGGTCAGTATATCGATATGGCATTGCTTGACGTACAGGTTGCTACTCTGGCCAACCAGGCAATGAATTATCTGGCGACCGGAAACAATCCGAAGCGGCTGGGCAATGCCCACCCCAATATCGTGCCTTATCAGGCTTTCAAGACAGTCGATGGTTTTATGATTCTGGCAATCGGAAACGATGCCCAGTTTCAGCGTTTTTGTGAGTTAGCTGACCGTATCGACCTTGCCAGCGATGAGCGCTATCAAATGAATAGTTCCAGGGTCAAGCATCGCGATATTCTGGTACCACAGGTTGTCGAAATTATGTTAAAAAAAACGAATGAAGTCTGGTTAAGCGAACTCAACCAACGTGGTATCCCGTGCGGGCCGATTAACAATATCGATCAGGTATTTGCCGATCCGCAGGTACAGCATCGGGGGATGCAACAATTGCTGAATCATCCAACTGCGGGTACCGTCAGTAGTGTTGGTAATCCGATTAATTTGTCAGCCACACCTGTGGAGTATGATCTGGCGTCACCGATACTTGGGCAGCATACTGACGAAGTTTTGGCAAGGGTGCTTAAATTCAGCGTGGCTCAAATCGATCGATTACGTCAGGATAATATTATTGCTTAAGCGGCCAGGTATCGGAAAGCCGGTACCCCTCGGGCCAGGGATCGTCCGGGTCCAGCATGATCTGGTGTGTACCAGTAATCCAGGCGCGTCCACGAATTGATGGAGTAATCGCCGTTTTTTCACCCACGTTAGTTTCTTCTACAATGGTACAGTCAAAGCGAGAATCGATGATAGATTGGCCGATTAAAGCGTCACCTTTGTTTAAAATTCCCTTTGCATGCAATACTGCCATTCTCGCCGAGCACCCGGTACCACAGGGCGAACGATCGAGTTTACCGGGATCGATAACGACACTATTGCGACTGACCGGCACGCCATTTTCATAGTTTAAAGGCAAAGCAATTTGACAAAATGAGATATGATTCCAGTCGGTATTAGTGGGATGGCTGAATCCGAGCTGTTCATTGGCGGCGGCCGTTATTTTTGTGCCGATTGTTGCAATATCTTTTGCTTCATCGGGTTTGATTACGAAACCTAATGCGGATGCATCAACGATAACGAAACTATCACCCCCGTAAGCGGTATCGACGGTCAAGCTGCCAATGCCTTCGATCTCTAGTGATGTGTCCAGTTTATCGGCAAACGAGGCGAGGTTATTGATTTCGATGCTTTGAGCTTTTCCATTAAAACAATGCGCCTTAACCGGTACCAGTCCGCCTGGTGCTTCCAGGATGAACTCGGTCTGTGGTTCCTGCATTGGAATTAAACCGGTATCCAGTAGTACTGTCGAAACACAAAGTGAGTTTGAACCCGACATGGGTGGTGTATGTTCGGGTTCCATGATGATAAAACCAAAATCTGCCTCTGGATTTTTCGCTGGCACAATTAGATTGATATGTTTAAAAACACCGCCGCGTGGTTCATTCAAAACCAGCTTGCGAAGTGTTTCATCCTTCGATAACCACCGGGATTGCTGCCAAAGGGTATCTCCTGGTGGAGACCCAACACCACCGACAATGACATTGCCGACTTCGCCTTCAGCATGGCAGGAAACCATGTGGATTATTTTTTTACTGCGCATTGCAATACGGTGCCAAGGTTGAGGGCATTAGCGGGGAATAACAAATAGTCTGAGAAATGCCTAACAACAGCGGAGCATAGCAACTAATTCGAGGCCGGTTCATGAATCTTGTTATACGAAAATAGCAGAAACAATAGTGCAGCTTATTTCCTCTGTCCAGACATTATCAGCTGCAATTCGGCATAAAATCCCTCCGCAAATATACGGGCATAGGGAAATTTGCGGAGATCGATTACTGGTAATCTAAAGTTTTGCTGGTTAAAACAGAGCGGTCATCATCAAGTACATTGACCGTCCAGAGACCGGTCCAACCGGGCAGAAATGTTTTACTGGTCCATACCCGCCAACGGGCGCCGTTCACGTCAAACGATTTTTCGAACATGATCTTGTCGTTATAGACCCACTGATGCGTAATATTGTGACCCTGTAAATCGCTTAGCTCGGTGAAAAAAGTGAGCGAACTGAAAGCACTTGAGCTGATGCTGTCTACTGCAATGACCGGTTCACGACCGTCGATTGCCGTGGTAAAAAGAGCACGCGTCACTTCGCCTGCAAAGACATTCCCGACTCCGAGTAACAAGGTTAGAAGTGACAGGCTAAACATTTTTAGTTTTAAAGTCTGGCGCATTATATTCTCCTGATTGTGTGCTGAACGACTATAGCAATAAACTCTTTTTATTTCAGTACGGTTATTTAGAGTATTCAATTTACGCTGCAATAGAAAAGCCGGATTTTCATGTGGGTAGTCCAAAATGACATGGAAAGCCCCGCAGCCTATGATATTTTAATTAAATCTGTCGAGCCTTTTGTAACATTGAAATCATCGCTTTCGAACTTAATGACAAGGTTCGGTTTCGATGCGTGACGATACCGAGTGGTCTGGCAATATCGAGACCCTTTAGTCGCCGACCGACCAGCGTGTGGTCAATCATGCTAACCGGCAATACGCTCCAGCCGAGATTTGCCGCAACCATGACTTTTATGGTTTCCAGGTAATTCGTTTCCAGGCCAACTTTCATACTGTCCTTGCGGGTCGAAAAATAACTGTTGATTATTTTACGGGTAAAAGTACCGATCGAGGGCAGGATTGCTGGGAATTCGAGTAGCTCCTTACGTTCGATCCGACCCTGTTGTGCCAGTGCATGATCAGGCGCCAAAACGACTTCGAGTACATCGATCCAGACAGGCTCCAGCCACAGATTTTCATCTGGATTTTCCGGAAGAGTGACAACAGCCAGTTCGAGTTCGTTATTGGCTATCGCCACGCAGGCTTCCTCCGAATCCATAAAGTGTAATTCCAGATCGACTTCTGAATACTCTATTTTAAAATCACGTAATATCTGCGGCAGGCGATGTAATCCGATGTGATGACTGGTTGCCAGAGACAAGGTTCCGGATGGCCGATTGTGGCGGTGCGACAAGTCAGTTTTAAAAGATTTCATTTCGTGCAATATGCGTTCTGCATGTGGTCGAAAGGCCCTACCGTTGGGTGTCAGAATGCTGCGCTTGCCAATACGATCAAATAACGCTGTTTTGATGCTTACTTCGAGCTGGCGTATGCGCTTGCTCACTGCTGGTTGGGTAATGTGTAATTGCTCTGCAGCGAGTGAAAAAGATTCCAGTTCGGCTACGGCAAGAAAAGCATGGATTTGAGCAATTTGCATGGCTGGGTGACTATTCCAAATTGGAATGAAAATAATTAATAATATGAATTAGTGTTATTTTACAAAGCGGCGTAGAATCCGTGCAAGTTTTAATTCAAGGTAAGGTCATGGCAGGGCATACGCTTTACGATAAAATTTGGGCAATGCATCAGGTGCGTGGCGGCGAAGACGGCAACGGCCTTTTGTATATCGATCGACATCTGGTTCATGAAGTGACTTCGCCCCAGGCGTTTGAAGGTCTCAAGCTGGCCGGACGTGGGCTCTGGCGCAAGAATTCTATCGTAGCCGTACCCGATCACAATGTGCCAACCACCGGCCTCGAAAAAGGTATTACCGATCCAATTGCTAAATTGCAGGTCGATACTCTGAACGATAATTGCGATCAATATCAGTTAGTCGAATTCAAGATGGGCGATATCCGCCAGGGTGTGGTGCATGTCATTGGTCCGGAGCAAGGCGCGACCTTGCCTGGCATGACCGTGGTTTGTGGTGATTCCCATACCTCGACGCATGGTGCATTTGCGGCGTTGGCGTTTGGTATCGGTACTTCTGAAGTCGAACATGTCATGGCGACGCAATGCCTGATTCAGAAAAAGTCAAAAAATATGCGGGTGACCATCAATGGAGCGGTTGCTGAAGGTGTCTCCGCCAAGGATATAGTTTTGCGCATTATCGGTGAGATTGGTACGGCAGGTGGTACCGGACACACTATCGAATTCGCCGGCGAGGGTATTACCAATTTGTCGATGGAAGGTCGGATGACCGTCTGCAATATGACCATCGAAGGCGGTGCCCGGGCCGGTTTAATCGCCTGTGATCAGACCACGATGGATTATGTCAAGGACCGCGCTTTCTCACCCAAAGGGGATGACTGGGAAAAAGCAAGGGCCGCCTGGGAAAATCTGCACTCGGATGAGGATGCGGTATTCGATTGTGAAGTCCATATCGACGGCGCGTCTATAGAGCCACAGGTGACGTGGGGTACTTCGCCCGAAATGGTAATCAGTGTCAGTAGCCAGATTCCTGACCCTGCATCGGAGAGTGATTCTGTCAAGGCTGAAGGCATGCGCAAGGCGCTAGACTATATGGGTATAGAGCCGAATAGTTCTTTTGATCAAATTAATATTGACAAGGTTTTCATTGGCTCCTGCACCAATGCCCGAATTGAAGATTTACGCGCTGCGGCTAAAGTGGTTGAAGGTCGCCGGGTGGTCGGATCGGTCAAACAGGCGTTGGTGGTGCCTGGCTCCGGACTAGTGAAAAGACAAGCCGAAATCGAGGGGCTCGATAAAGTATTCGAAAATGCTGGGTTCGAATGGCGTGAACCAGGCTGCTCGATGTGCCTGGCGATGAATGCGGACCGACTCGAACCGGGCGAGCGCTGCGCCTCGACTTCAAATCGAAATTTCGAAGGTCGCCAGGGTAAGGGTGGTCGTACTCATCTGGTTTCACCGGCTATGGCAGCAGCAGCTGCCGTCACTGGGTTCTTTACCGACTTTCGCAGGCTCTGAGGTGAATCGTGGAACATTTTAAAAATTTCAGTGGTATTGTTGCCGGCATTGATCGCTCAAATATCGACACCGACGCCATTATTCCCAAGCAATATCTTAAATCGATTAAACGCTCGGGCTTTGGCCCCAATCTGTTTGACGACTGGCGATATCTCGACCCGGGTGAAGCGGGCAAGGACAATGCCGAAAGACGGCCGAATCCTGACTTCGTGCTGAACAAAAGCCCCTATAATCATGCCCAAATTCTGCTTGCTCGTGGGAACTTTGCCTGTGGATCGTCGCGCGAACACGCTGTCTGGGCTTTGATGGATTTCGGCATTAAAGTTGTAATTGCGCCGAGCTACGCCGATATCTTTTATAACAATAGTTTTAAGAATGGCCTGTTACCGATTGCCTTGAGTGCCTCTCTAGTCGATCGATTGTTTGGGGAACTTGATCTGAACGAGAATTATCAGCTCGAAATTGATCTGGAAAACCAGACTGTTATCAACTCCGAGGGTATTGAAATGCCATTCGAGATTGATGAATTTCGAAAATATTGCTTACTCAATGGTCTCGACGATATCGGCCTGACCCTGCAACACGCCGATCAAATCAAAAGTTTCGAGCAGAATTACTATTCAAAATATCCGTGGTTGGGGGATGCCTAAGTCATGAGTTGCCGGAAAATAGCTGTATTGCCGGGCGACGGCATTGGGCCCGAGATTGTTTCCGAAGCGGTCAAGTTGTTGGAATGTCTACAACAGGATTTCGGTTTCGAAGTAGATCTCGAAACCGCCACTATCGGTGGCGCGGGATATGACGAGTCCGGGAAACCTTTACCCGATGCAACTTTAGACCTCTGCCGAAAAGCCGATGCGATTTTACTAGGCGCAGTGGGTGGCCCTCAATATGAGTCGCTCGAGCGAGAGTTACGGCCTGAACGCGGTCTACTGGCATTACGGTCGGAACTTGAACTGTTTTCTAACTTACGGCCAGCAATGCTTTACCCGCAATTGGCTGGTGCTTCGAGCTTGAAAGACGAAATTGTCGCAGGTCTCGATATAATGATAGTGCGTGAACTCACAGGCGGAATTTATTTTGGGCAGCCGCGCGGATTTCGGGAACTGGAGAATGGCGAGCGTCAGGGTTTTAACACACTTGTCTATGCTGAACATGAAATTGAACGCATCGGACGCTCAGCTTTTGATATCGCCATGTTACGTAACAGGAAACTCTGTTCGGTCGATAAGGCTAATGTGCTCGAAGTTTCTGAACTATGGCGCGAAGTAATGAATCGTCTCGGTGCTGACTATCCAGAAGTCGAACTTTCACACATGTATGTCGACAATGCTTCGATGCAACTGGTACGAGCACCGAAGCAGTTCGACGTCCTTGTCACGACCAATATGTTCGGCGATATCCTCTCGGATACCGCCGCTATGTTAACCGGCTCTATCGGTATGTTGCCGTCGGCGTCATTGGATAGCGACGCCAAAGGCATGTATGAACCGATTCACGGTTCTGCCCCCGATATTGCCGGTAAAAGCATTGCCAACCCACTGGCCACGATCATGTCGATTGGCATGATGTTGCGCTACAGCCTCGGTGAAGCTGAGCTTGCCGGCAAGATCGACCTGGCGGTTGGCAATGTTTTGAACCAGGGTTTTCGCACGGCTGATATTGCCGACAGCGGTCATACAGTAAGCACTGTCGAAATGGGCGATGCGGTGATCGCAGCCATGAAGTCGCTGGCTAATTAATTTATTGTTACCAGGATCGACAAGAATATGAAAAGAGTCGGATTCGTAGGGTGGCGGGGCATGGTTGGTTCCGTTTTGATGCAGCGTATGCAGGCAGAAAACGATTTTTCCTTTATCGAAGAACCGGTTTTTTATACGACTTCGCAGGTAGGTCAATGCGGCCCCGATATCGGTAAAGACATCGCATTATTACAGGATGCTACCGATATAAACAGCCTGAAGGCCATGGATGCGATTGTTACCTGTCAGGGCGGTGACTATACCAAAAAGGTGTATGCCGAGCTGCGTGGCAGTGGTTGGCGGGGCTACTGGATTGACGCGGCTTCTAGTCTGCGTATGGAAGACCATACTGTGATCATCCTCGATCCGGTCAATCGATCGGTCATCGACCAGGCGCTGGCCGACGGCAAGAAAGATTTCATCGGTGGTAACTGTACTGTGAGCTTGATGATGCTTGGCATGGGTGGATTGTTTGATCACGACATGGTTGACTGGATCAGCGTAATGACTTATCAGGCAGCTTCGGGTAGTGGTGCCCAGCATATGCGTGAACTAATCGCGCAAATGGGTAGCGTGTATAATAGTGTTGAAGATTTGTTGAACGACCCGGCATCGGCGATCCTCGAGATTGACCGCAAGGTTAGCGACCAGCTTAGGTCTGAGTCTTATCCCAATGCGCAATTCGGTGTGCCCTTGGCTGGCAGTCTGATACCCTGGATTGATTCGCAACTTGAAAATGGTCAGAGTCGTGAAGAATGGAAAGGCGGTATAGAGGCCAATAAAATTCTGGGCCGATCCAATGATCAAATCCCGATCGATGGTATCTGCGTTCGGATTGGCGCAATGCGTTCGCATTCCCAGGCCTTGACCGTTAAATTGAAAAAAGACCTGCCAATCGACGAGATTCAACAGATGCTGGCGGAATCGAATCAATGGGTTAAGGTGTTGCCTAATGAGCGACAGATATCAATTCAGCAATTGTCTCCGGCAGCTGTGACCGGTTCGCTGGATATTCCAATTGGCCGGCTGCGGAAAATGAATATGGGCAATGAATACCTGTCTGCTTTTACGGTTGGTGACCAGTTACTCTGGGGTGCCGCTGAACCACTAAGACGCATGTTGAAAATACTGCTTGAGTCATAAATATGGATGATTTCCGAGTCGCCCTGACTCACGCGGGCAGCATTGCGACTGAAGCGATACTCGAAAAACTACCTGATACCGGTGTCACGCCGGACTCGGTGATTTTACTTGGAGATCAATCGAATATCGGTTCGCGACTCGCCTACGCAGATAGCTATCTTGAAGTTCAGAATCAAGAAGAATTCCAGTTTAACGGTTGTGCTTTGGTGCTGATGCCGGAATACGATAATTCGATTGAGGAACGGCTGACACACCTCGATACCGTATTGGTCAGCCATTGCATTGATAGCGCTGACCCCGCGATTTTTGCCGCGACACGGGAAGTGGATCTTAATATCTCTTATACACAATCGAAGGTGCGCGTCTGCAATCCTGAATTATCCTGTCTGCTGGGTGTTTTACCAGAATTACATCGAGCGTTCGAAATTATCAGTGTTAATCTGGTTTTTTTACAATCCGCCGAAAGTAGAGGCAAGGCAGCTATCGATGAATTGGCCGGTCAAACCGTTGCTTTATTGAATGCTAGAGACGCTGTACCCGGGGTTTACCCGCTTCAAATCGCCTTCAATATGATTCCCGCCCCTGGCTTTAACGATTTGAATACCGATTTGCCGAAACTATTAGGGAATTGCGACATCAATTGCATCCATCAGGTAATAGATGTTCCGGCATTTCACGGTTTTGCAGCCGCTGTCCAGCTTGAATTGGCCGTGGATGCCGATTTAGATGGCATTAAAGGTGTGATAAAGGAAATTCCGAAGGTGTATTTGAATGATACCTATTCAAGCCCGATTTCTGATTGTAATCAATCATTTAGCTGTGTTATAAACCGACTCGAGCAGGTACGTGTTCAATCAAATAGTGTTCTATTCTGGATAGTTGCCGACCCGATGCGATTCGGATTGGCAAATAATTACGTGAATGTAACAGATATTTTGCTAAAATCTTTTTTGTAATCTATAGTTACAAGTACTTGTGAAAGTGCTTTCTTTAAAGTAAATTCTCTAACTATTAGTATAGGTGCATGGAATTACGCCACTTTATGGTTAAAAAAGCTAGGGAGTTTAGGAGACATATTTGTGCGTAATCTGGGGTTAATCATATCATTTTGGTTGTCGGCCATCCTTATTCCGACCAATAGTCTCGCCCTGGGTTTGGGCGAAATCGAAGTCAATTCCTTTTTAAATCAACCGCTTAAAGCGGAGATAAAGGTTATATCCGCCCGCGCTGGTGAGATTGACGATCTGCTTGTTAGTCTCGCCTCCCGAGATGCATTTACACGAGCCGGCTTGTCGCGCCCCAAAGGTCTTTCCGAATTACGCTTTGCTGTTCGAAAAAGCGAAGAAGGTGATTCGGCAGTCATTCTGGTAACTACCAATGCATCGGTCAAAGAGCCGTTCCTGAATTTTCTGGTTGAAGCCGATTGGTCGAAGGGTCGTTTACTGCGAGAATTTACCATTTTGCTCGACCCGCCTTTTTTTGCGGATAGCCCGGCAACTACGCCGGCAGCAGAGCCTGAAGCCGTTGCAACTCAATCGACGACTGAGTCGGTACAGGCCGAACCTAAACCCGAAGCATCGACTCCGATAGTTGAAAGCGAGGCGTACGATTCCGGTTCGACATCTGAGCAACAGACAATTACCGAACCGATTGCGTTTTCGGATGAAGACCAGAATACCAAGCAGTCCGATATTGGTCAGGTCGCTTCCTCTGCAGACGTCGTCGTTGAAAAAGGTAATACATTGTGGAGTATCGCTTCAAATTTGCAAAATAGCGGTTTTAGCATGAGCCAGATAATGCTTGCTGTTCAGCGTGCTAATCCTGATGCATTCGGCGATGACAATATAAACAATCTCAAAGTTGGTTCCGTATTGCGTATGCCCGATGCCAGTGAGATGAGCGAATTAGACCAACAGCAGGCCTATGCCCGGGTTCTCGAACAAAATGGCCTGTGGGATGACTATGTTGCGCGAGTCACCGGTGAACCTGCGTTTGCATCGGAAAGTGAATCAAGGGGGCCTACAGATACCAAAGACGACACCCAGCAGCAAACTGCTGAATTAAATCTGTTAACGCCTGGTGATGGTGAATCGGACGCTGCCGGATTGCAAAATGAAGGTGATGACGCGAATGAATTACGTGTAAAGTTAGCGCTGGCGGAAGAAGAACTGGATGCCTCACGGATAGAGAATCAGGAGCTGGATTCCCGTATTGCTGAACTGGAAGCTCGATTGAGCAAGTTCGAAGAATTACAGAAAATGGTCGAAATAGAAGACGATAGCCTGGCAAAAATTCAGGAGAATCAGGCACAGGAAAATGAATCGATTATCAGTAACGATGCGCTCAGTGAAGAACAGAAATCCGCCGATGAAGATGCGCTGCTCGAAGAACTACTGACCGTAGATGAAACCGTTACTGCAGAAAGTAGTGATGCTATGGTTGAAGACGCTGCTACCGAAGTAGAAACCCCTGCTGTTAAAGATTCCGATATCTTAACTGAAGGCGATAGTCTCGAGTCTGACCAATCTAGCGAAGCACCGCCTGTCCCGGTCATTGTGACCGAGCCTTTACCGACCGAGCCCTCAATACTCGACAGTATTTTACCTGCAGGCATTCTTGATATGCTGCCGGACTTTTCCCGTGTAATGCCATCAGTTGATGCTCTCGCTCTTGATCCGGTGATGTTAGGTGGCCTTGGTGGCATATTGTTGCTGTTAATCGGGCTACTTATCTATAAGCGTATGAAATCAACAAATGACGATGACGATGTCGTTGTCAACGATCCCATATTCGCAGCGGATGGCCGCGAAGAAGAGGATGATTTAACGCCGATCCATCTGGCCGAAGGCGCCTTCGATGGCCTTGAGGACGATACCGATATCAATCTTTCTGATGATGCATCGGTGCCATCATCTATGTTCGAAGAAAATGTTGAAGACGGCTTCTCCGAAACTGCGGTTATATCTGATGAGGATATTTCCGCAGCTGAGGCCCCTGCAATAGAAGAGCAGGACGATATTCTTAATGAAGCAGACGTCTATCTGGCCTACAACCTGTACGATAATGCTGAAGAGTTATTAGCTTCAAGTCTGGATGCTAATCCGGAGCGGGCTGATTATCGTTCTAAATTGCTCGATACTCATTTTGCCACTAAAAATGTCGAGGCGTTTATTCGTGAAGCCGAATCCCTGAAGTCTATGGGAAGTCCATCTGCCCGCTATTGGGATCGAGTTGCAGTTATGGGATTTGAACTGGCTCCCGATAATGCACTTTTCGCCGATGCCAAAGAAAGTGGAATGAGTGCAGCAGACCTTGAATTTTCCAAGCCTGCCGCTGCTGATTTTGATCTCGGTGCAGACGAAGACGAAACAAATTTCTCTACAACCGATTTTGATCTAGGAGAAGATGATACCGGCTCTTTTGAATCCACCGATTATTCTTCTGCAGAATTCGGCGAAGATACCGATGCACCCCAGGCAGAACAAATTGATGACGATAGCACCGAATTACCCGCATTGGATGAAGCTGAAAGTACAGTCGATGAAATTGGGGATCTGGATTTTGCATTTGACGAAAGTGAAGCTGTCGACCCCGAAGACAGCTCCGAAGATCTGGATTTCGGTCTACCGGATGACCTGGATTTAAGTAGCGACGAACTGGATGTTGAAACCACCTCTGTCATTGAGGCTGGTACTGCGGTTATAGATACCGATACCTTTAGCGCAGAACTGGACATCGATAACGACTTGCAGGTGGAATCGACAACGGTTTTGGATTCGGCAGCTATTCCTGAAGCGGGCGATAATACAGATTTCGGCATGGATGATACAGCGACGATGCATGCAGCCATTGATGGAAGTACGGATGATATCGATGATGTGATACTTGATCTGGGCGATATCGACGATGACGATTCGTTATCTATGGATGTCGATATGGCGGCAGATAATTTAAGAACTGACACCTTCGCCCCGGGGGATTTTGATGACCCGGAAGAGCTCGCCGCTATAGAAGCAGATATTAGCAGCGCAGGCATCGACGATATTGAAGATTTAATGCTACCTGACGACGTTGACGAAGTCTCCACCAAACTTGATTTGGCACGGGCATTCATCGATATGGGGGATGCCGAAGGAGCACGAAGCAGCCTCGATGAAGTATTGGTAGAAGGCAATGATGAACAAAAGGCTGAAGCACAGGCGTTAATTGATCAACTGTGACACTTAAAGCGGTATAATCCGACTCTTTAAAACAGATGTATATTTGGCCTGTTATTGTTAACGGGCTTTTTGTTCAAGGTAGCCTGTTTTCTTGCGGTATAATTCGTCGCAGATGATCAAACCTTATTCCTTTACAGCTTTGTTCTAATCGCGTTCGAAATGCTCGTAAAATTTGCCATAGCCATCGAATATTCTGGTACAAATTATTGTGGGTGGCAACAACAGAAGCATTGTGTTTCGGTACAGCAACATCTACAGGAGGCAATCGGATTTGTCGCTAACCACCCGATTCAACTGATATGTGCCGGCCGGACAGATGCCGGCGTCCACGCGATAGAACAGATTGCTCATTTTGAGTCTGATGCGAAACGCGATAGTCGTGCCTGGGTATTGGGTTCGAATTGTCGATTACCAAAAGACATACGAGTCAAATGGATTGCACCTGTACAACCCGATTTTCATGCGCGTTTTAGCGCCATTGCTCGCAGTTACCGCTATATAATTTTCAATAGTGACGTACCCAGTGCCATTTTTAGCAATTGCTGTACCTGGGATTATCGGCATCTTGATCATTTGCTTATGCAGGAATGCGCTCAGGTGCTACTCGGAGAGCATGATTTCAGTTCCTTTCGGGCCGTTGGTTGTCAGGCAAAATCAGCCAGCCGTAACATACATTCGATTCAAATTTCCCGCCGGGGTAAGCTTATTTATCTCGATATTAAAGCTAACGCCTTTTTATACCATATGGTTCGCAACATCGCTGGAAGTTTGATGGCGGTGGGGCGGGGCGATCAATCCAGGTGCTGGTTTTCCGAGTTGCTGGCCGCAAAAGACCGGAACCAGGCGGGTATTACGGCCCCGGCAGCGGGGTTATATCTGCTGCGCGCGTTTTATCCAGAACCATTTAATTTACCCTGTCGGGCACAAAATCCCGTATTATTCTGACTCTATGACTGCTAGAACCCGGATAAAAATTTGTGGATTAACGAGCCTTGATCTGGCCCTGTATTGTGCTGATCTCGGAGCCGATTCGATTGGTCTGGTATTTCATCCGCCGAGCTCCCGCCTGGTTGAAATTGATACCGCGATCGAGATTCGCAGGTCGTTGCCACCATTTGTGACAGTAACTGCACTATTTTTAAATGAGAAACCGGACTGGATGGAGCAGGTGGTTGAGACTGTTAAGCCCGACTGTTTACAGTTTCACGGCAATGAAATGGTGCGGACTTGTGAGCGCTTCGAAATACCCTATATAAAGGCCATTCCGATGGCTAGTGTGACCAATGCCAGGAATTACGCGCTGGAATATCCCAGTGCCCAGGGCTTTCTGCTGGATAGCAATGTGGCTGGACGAATGGGCGGTTCTGGTGATACATTTGACTGGTCAATAATCCCCTCTTCGTTTGGCTCGTCATTGGTGCTTGCCGGCGGTTTAAATCCAGGCAATGTTGCTGAAGCGATTACTCAGGTGAAACCCTGGGGGGTCGATGTCAGCAGTGGCGTAGAGGTATCCAGGGGTATAAAGGACAAAGCATTGATTAACCAGTTTTTTCACGAGGTAAACCGTGTCGACACTAATGCATGAAAGTGTAGAAGATTATTACCAATATCCCGATGAGCGTGGTCATTTCGGTCATTTCGGCGGGTTGTTTGTAGCTGAAACCCTGATGGGGCCATTGCGTGAACTCCGAGAAGCCTACGAACGCTACGGAGATGATGCTGCGTTTCTGCAAGAATTCAGGCAAGACTTGAAACATTTTGTCGGGCGGCCGAGTCCGATTTACTTCGCCAGTCGTTTAACCGAAAAGCTTGGCGGTGCACAAATCTGGCTCAAACGTGAAGACCTCAACCACACCGGGGCGCATAAGATTAACAATGCCATTGGTCAGGCCCTGCTCGCTAAACGCATGGGCAAAACACGCATTATTGCTGAAACGGGTGCCGGTATGCATGGTGTTGCTACAGCAACGGTTGCAGCTCGAATGGGCCTCGAATGTATCGTTTATATGGGTGCCGAAGACATAAAAAGGCAGGAAGCCAATGTTTATCGCATGCGCCTGCTCGGTGCTGAAGTCGTTGCGGTGCATTCCGGTTCGAAAACCCTGAAAGATGCACTAAACGAAGCCATGCGTGACTGGGTGACCAATATCGACAATACTTTTTACATCATCGGTACGGTAGCTGGCCCACATCCATATCCATCGATGGTGCGTGATTTCCAGACCGTTATCGGTAAAGAAAGCCGGGTTCAAATGCTGGAGCAGGCAGGCCGTTTGCCAAATGCCCTGGTCGCTTGTGTCGGCGGTGGTTCGAATGCAATTGGTCTGTTTCATGAATTCCTCAATGATTCCAGGATTGCCATTTACGGTGTGGAAGGGGCGGGTGACGGGATTAAAACAGGACGACATGCTGCACCGCTGACTGCGGGGTCACCTGGCGTGTTACATGGTAATCGTACTTTCCTTATGTCTGACAAAGATGGCCAGATTATCGAGCCTTTTTGTATTTCGGCGGGGCTCGACTATCCCGGTGTCGGCCCTGAACACGCCTGGTTAAAAGAATCAGGCCGTGCCCAGTACAAGACCATTACCGATGCTGAGGCCGTTGAGGCTTTTCACGAATTGACTCGTGTAGAAGGCATTATTCCCGCTCTTGAATCGGCCCACGCAGTGGCCTATGCAATGAAATTGTCAAAAGATCTTTCAAATAAGGAAGATATTATCCTTGTTAACCTGTCGGGAAGAGGTGACAAAGATATGCACACCGTAGCAGCATTACAGGGGCTAGAAGTATGAGTCAAATAGCAAGCTGTTTTGAACGGCTCGCGGGTCAAAACAAAAAGGCACTGATTCCGTTTGTGACAGCAGGGGACCCACATCCTGATAATACGGTCAGTCTAATGCATGCGATGGTCGAAGCCGGAGCCGATATTATCGAACTCGGCGTACCCTTTTCTGATCCTATGGCGGACGGTCCTGTTATTCAGGCCGCCGATGAACGCGCGTTGGCGCACCATGTCAGCCTGAATGATGTCCTTGACATGGTTGCCGAATTCCGTGAGCAGGATAAAGCAACGCCGATCGTGTTAATGGGTTATTTGAATCCGATCGAAATGTTGGGATATGCCGCTTTCGCCGATCGCGCCAGAGATTCAGGCGTTGACGGTGTGCTGGTAGTAGATATGCCACCTGAAGAAGCCGACAAGTTTTCGCCAATTATGCAGGAACATCGAATCGATATTATATATCTGATATCACCTACCACCGACCGGGCTCGTATCGAACTCATCAATTCTCGCGCTTCGGGATATTTATATTATGTATCGCTAAAAGGCGTTACTGGTGCCAATACGCTCAATGTAGAACAGGTAGCGGACAAACTGGCGGAAATTAGAGCCATTTCTAGTTTACCGGTGGGTGTCGGATTCGGTATTAAAGATGGGCAAACAGCTCAGGCGGTCGCTAGAATTGCCGATGCCGTGGTAGTAGGTTCGGCACTGGTCAGGCAGATTGAACAAGCTCCCGACAATCCGCAACAGTTTAAATCAGCCATAAGCCGTCAATTGCGTGAAATGCGCTCGAAGATGGATGCCGACGGCAGGAGCGTCGAATGAATTGGTTTGAATCACTACTGCCTTCAAAGATTCGGACTTCGGGTATTAGCGATAAAAAAAATGTGCCCGAAGGGCTATGGGCCAAATGCGAATCCTGCGACGCAATTATCTATCGCGCTGAACTGGAAAGGAATCAGGAGGTTTGCCATAAGTGCGATTTTCATATGCGTTTACCGGCACGCCGGAGGCTCGAATTATTCTTCGATGAGGAGGATCGCGTAGAAATTGCCGCTAATGTCGAAGCTAACGACGTGCTCAAATTCAAGGACGATAAAAAATATAAGGACCGTTTAAGTCAGGCGCAAAAAGCCACTGGAGAACGCGATGCACTGATTGTTATGCAGGGCAAGGTAAATGGAGTCGCCATGGTAGCAGCCGCATTCGAGTTTCGTTTTATGGGGGGCTCCATGGGCTCGGTGGTAGGTGAAAAATTTGTGCGTGCCGTAAATACCGCCATGGATCAGAATATTCCCTTAGTCTGTTTTACTGCAAGCGGTGGCGCAAGAATGCAGGAAGCGCTTTTCTCGCTGTTACAAATGGCCAAAACGAGTGCGGCGCTGACGCGGTTTTCGAAACGAGGTATTCCGTATATTTGCGTTTTAACCGATCCAACTATGGGTGGTGTCTCGGCCAGTTTAGCGATGTTAGGTGATGTTCATATTGCCGAACCAAACGCGCTGATTGGATTTGCAGGACCCCGGGTTATCGAACAAACCGTGCGGGAAACCCTGCCCGAAGGTTTCCAACGCAGTGAATTTTTGCAGGAACATGGCGCGATCGATATGATTGTTGACCGGCGACAGCTTCGCGAGAAGATCAGTTCATTGTGCAGCATGATGATGGGGCAGGCGAGACCATAATTCGTTGGTATCTCGGGCAGTGGTTTTTCGCTTATTTCACCCAAACCTTGTAGATTAGATTTTATCCATGCGTTTCGATTCTCTTAACGAGTGGCTCGACTGGCAGCAATCGTTAAACATTAATGCCATCGAGCTTGGTCTCGAACGCGTTGCCGCAGTAGCCGGTCGTCTGGCAATTGATGATATAGCCGATGTGGTAGTTACGGTTGCCGGTACCAACGGGAAAGGATCCACTGTGGCTGGCTACGAAACCTGGTTACACAATGCAGGATATTCGGTCGCCAGTTACACCTCACCTCATTTGCTGAGGTACAACGAACGTATCAAGCTAAACCGGCAATTAGCCCAGGACCAGGATCTTTGCGAAGCATTCGAAGCAATTGATCAGGCACGCGGTGATATATTACTCACTTATTTTGAATTCGGCACATTAGCGGCGCTGTGGCTAATCCAGCGCCTTCATCCGGAGTACGCAATACTGGAAGTGGGTCTGGGAGGACGACTGGATGCTGTTAATATTATCGATGCCGATCTGGTGCATCTTACCAGCATCGGTGTTGACCATCAGAACTGGCTTGGTAATGATCGCGAAACAATTGCCTTCGAAAAAGCCGGTGTTTTGCGCGAAAATATCCCGGTTATTTGTAATGATATTGATTTACCACAAACGGTCCAGAGTGAAATAGCGCGATTAGATTGCCAGGCTCATCAATTTCAACAGGACTTTATTATGCAGGCTCAGGATCAGACGGGGCAGTGTCTTTGGCGGTCCGGAGATTTATCAATCGAATTAAATCCGGTATTACCTGGTAGTCACCAGGTGCAGAATCTGGCAGGTGTAGTCGCAGGTTTGCATCAACTGCTCGATTTACATCAATACCAGGTTGAGACAGTTCAACAATATTTTGCGGGGATCAATCTTCCCGGACGTTTTCAAACATTAGATATTCAAACTGCCGCAACTGTCTATATTGACGTTGGTCATAATCAGGATGCTGCCGGGGCATTAGCTAATAATCTGATGACGCTTAAAAAACCGGGTAGCCGGGTAGTGGTATTACTTGGAATGCTTGATGACAAAGACAATCTTGCTTTTGTCAGGGAACTTACGGCAATTGTAGATGACTGGTGGCTAGTTTCGCTTGATTCTGTTCGAGGGCTTAGTGCGATAAAGTTAGCAAATAGAGTGAAAACCGCATTACTGCCCACTCGAATGTTTGATCGGCCTGAGGAGGCCCTCAACGAGGCGCTATCATCTTTAGGCAATCAGGATATAATGCTGGTTACCGGATCCTTTTTGACCGTTGAACAATGCCTCCTTGCTTTAACCCGAATAGACTGAAAAAGTTTTAACCATGGATCAGAATATCAAACAACGGTTGGTTGGAATTGCCGTTATCTTTGCCTTGGCGGTGATATTTCTGCCCATGATACTGGATGGGTCGGGTGTTGATAAAAAGACGCTGAAGGTCGAAATCCCGGAGCAGCCAAATTTCGAGGCGAGGACTGATTTCGATGAAAAAATCATCGAGTTACAGGCCAAAATTGACGGTATGCCTGAGCTGGAGCCTCGATATGTAGATGAAAATACCGGACATGCCGAAAATCGTATCCAACGTCAGGACGATAAAGCGCGAGGGCCTGTTATCGCGGGCGTTCAAGCTGAGTTACAAGGGGAACCGAAACAGAACAAATCAAAAAAGTTATCCGGGTCACCGGTGGTTGGGGTTAGCTGGGTATTACAGGTTGGTAGCTACAAAGACAGGAAAAAGGCTCTGATACAGCGTGATAGATTACGGAAGTCGAAAGTAGCGGCGGTATTTATCGAGCAGTTTAATGGCGACAAGCAGGCAAGTTTTCGGGTTCGCCTGGGGCCGTTCTTGAACCGGGATCAGTCCAAAATTGCGCAAAATAAAATTAAGGCGAAATTCAATATCGATGGCCTGATTATGAAGTACGAACATTAAAGTGAAGGGAAGATTATGAGTTGGCTCGATCTTGTGATCATTGGTATTTTTCTGGTTTCGACCTTGATCAGCCTGGTGCGCGGTTTTGTCAAAGAGTCGATTTCGTTGTTTAGCTGGATACTTGCGGGATTCATCGCATTCCGATATTTCTCTGCTTTGTCAGAAATTCTATTGCCCTATATTGAGTCGTCGACGTTACGAACCGGAGCGGCTTTTTCGGTCTTGTTTGTCATTACGTTGATAATCGGTGCTATTGTTAACTTCATGGCTTCGCAAATGGTGTCGAAAACCGGCTTGAGTGGTACCGACAAGACACTGGGTATGGTGTTTGGTGCAGCGCGCGGTGGGCTCATCGTCACCATGCTGGTATTACTCGCCAGCTTAACCCCTATGCCGAGTGAATCCTGGTGGCAGGAATCGGTTATGATTGATTATTTTACTAGTATCGCGGGCTGGCTTAAGGATATTCTGCCACAGGATATTGCCAGCCGCTTCGCATTGTGATCGTACATTATAACCCCCGGATAATTTAGAGCCTGAATCATGTGTGGAATAGTCGGAATCGTTAGTCAACAAACCGCGGCACAGGTTATTTACGATGCCTTGCTGGTATTGCAACACCGCGGTCAGGATTCATCCGGTATTGTTGTCTGCGATGGTAGTAAATTGAAACTACGTAAAGATAATGGCCAGGTCAGCGATGTATTCCACACCCGGCATATGCGGGATTTAGTTGGCAACATGGGAATTGGCCATGTGCGATATCCGACTGCAGGTTGCTCGTCGTCGGCTGAAGCCCAGCCTTTTTATGTTAATTCGCCCTATGGCATAACACTTGCGCATAACGGTAATCTCACTAATATCGAAAAACTGAAAGATGAGCTATACCAGTCCGACTTAAGACATATTAATACGGAGTCAGACTCGGAGGTATTGTTAAATGTGTTCGCGCATGAATTGCAAAGTTCCGGTAGCCTGAATTTGACTGCGGAGGAAATTTTTAAAGCCGTGGCAGAGACCCATCGCCGAGTCGAAGGTGCTTATGCAGTTGTAGCGATGATTACTGGGAAGGGCATTGTTGGTTTTCGCGACCCGGCGGGAATTCGTCCAATTGTCTATGGTAAACGTGAAACTGATAGTGGTACCGAGTATATGGTTGCCTCCGAAAGTGTCGCATTGCAAACCTCGGGTTTCGAGCGCGTCGCCGACCTGCAACCGGGCGAAGCTATTTATATCGATACACAGGGTTATATGCACCACAAGCAATGTGCTAAAACAAGTAAACTCAGCCCTTGTATTTTCGAGTATGTATACCTTGCCCGACCGGATTCAGTGATCGACGACATTTACGTTTATAAGGCACGTTTGCGGATGGGTGTGAAACTCGGACGGAAAATTTTACGCGAAATGCCCGATAATGATATTGATGTAGTGATTCCCATACCGGACACCAGTCGTCCTTCGGCGATGGAACTTGCTTACCATTTGAGCGTTAAGTTTCGCGAAGGTTTTATCAAAAATCGCTATATTGGTCGAACCTTCATTATGCCCGGTCAGCAATTGCGTAAGCGTTCGGTACGACGTAAATTGAATCCGATCGATATCGAATTCAAAGGCAAGAATGTCCTTTTGGTCGACGACTCCATAGTCCGCGGTACCACATCAAAACAAATTATTCAAATGGCGAGAGAGGCTGGTGCAAATAAAGTATATATGGCTTCGGCTGCACCGCCTGTGCGCTATCCAAATGTTTATGGCATCGATATGCCGGCCGCCGAGGAATTGGTGGCGCATAACCGTAGCGAAGCCGAGGTTGCGGATTACATCGGAGCGGACCGGTTGTTTTACCAGAATATTGATGATTTGATTGACGCGGTACAAAAGGGAAATCGATCGATAAAAGAGTTCGATTGTTCCTGTTTTACCGGCCAATATGTTACTAAAACTATCGACGATGCGTATCTGGCAAAAGTTCGTCATATTCGTAGTGATTCGGCTAAGGAAAGTGGCGATGAAAATACGACTGTTGTCGGCATGGAGTTACACAATAACGCATAATGCTCTGGGCTGAACTATATCGTCAGGTAGTAGAATTAATTGCGAAGGGTAATTCGGCGCTGGCCGACGAACGCCCCTTCATTTATGTCGATAGTGCAAAGCAGTGTTTGTATCAGATAGATATAAATGATGATGAAAACCGAATGTATCCGGTTTCTACTTCTGCTAATCGGTTAGGCAACAGGGCTGGAAGCCATAAAACGCCATTTGGTGTTCACCAAATTAGACAGAAAATAGGTGGAGGCGAGCCTTGGGGCATGATTTTTAAAGGCCGCGAAGCCACAGGTAGCATCTGTAATCCAAACGATATCGGTGAAGATGATGAAATCAGCTCGCGCATTCTCTGGCTCGATGGCATGGAAGCAGGTATCAATCGGGGTGGTATATACGATACTTATAGTCGTTATATATACATACACGGAACATCGGATGAAACACACGTAGGCCAGCCAGTTTCTATCGGTTGTATCCGCATGAAAAATGACGATGTCATCGAGTTGTTTGATGAAGTGCTTGTCAACGATCTGGTCGTTATTCGATAATCTAGCCTTTAGAATCCACCCCATATAGAGAAGATAGTTAATGGAAAGATTTGCGGAGTCACTGTTATATGCAAGCCGATGGATACTGGCACCGATTTATATGGGCTTATCCCTAGCGTTGATTTTACTGGCGTTGAAGTTTTTTCAGGAATTGGCACATTACTTTCCGTTGGTTTTTTCCTCCTCGGAAGCTGATCTTGTTCTGGTAGTACTATCCTTAATCGACTTGGCACTGGTCGGTGGATTATTGGTGATGGTAATGTTTAGCGGATACGAAAATTTCGTCTCGCAGATCGATATCAAGGAAGGCGCCGAAAAACTATCCTGGTTAGGAAAACTCGATTCCGGTAGCTTGAAACAGAAGGTTGCTGCATCAATAGTAGCGATTTCTTCAATCCATTTGTTAAAAGCCTTTATGAATGCGGAAAATATTGATAACGACAAGCTAATGTGGTTCGTCATTATTCATTTGACTTTCGTACTGTCAGCCATTGGTATGGCCTGGGTTGATAATATGAATAAGCATTAACGCTCGCTTGCCGGAGGTTTAGATATACGATAACCATGTGTAAACAATAGTAGACACGGAATGAGGTGTTAAGATAGTATCTACTATTATTTATGCTCGAGGGTAATTGGATGCATTTACACGGTAAAATACAAAAATGGGGCAATAGTGCCGCTATTCGATTACCTGCAAAAGCTTTAGCTGCGGCAGGGATATCTCGGGAGAGCGAAGTGGATATTCAGGCAGACAGTGGCAGGTTGGTCATTCAGTTGCCGGAACGCACTCAGGAACAGCTATTTGACAAGCTTTTAGCAGAATTACCCGATGCGGTTGAAGTTATCGCTATGGTCAAAGAGAGCTTGAAGATTGCTATTGATAAGACAGATGAAACCACCAGGAATGTTAATGCACTGTGTGAAAAACTGGGCGGAGAATAATGGGATTAGGTTCTGAATTTCTGAGTATTTTGAAAGACACTGTAAAGCTTACTGACGCAGTTGAAAGACTGAATACAGCAAATATGAAATTACAGGGGAAGGTCGATGATATCAATGATCGACTGATTCGCGTTGAAACACGGTTAGATACCTATGTTGAAATTGCTCAGAGTCAGAAAACAATTAGATAGAAACTAAGGTTTCCCCCGAGACCTTGGTAAGCGCCAATAAACCAGCGTCTTCCCGCTGAGGAATTTTTCACCGACAATGAT
>CAZYYM010000053.1:0-24520 GCA_964651385.1 uncultured Gammaproteobacteria bacterium
GCTGCCATTCACAGGCTACCCCGCGAGCACTTAAATCGCTCGTCGGCAGGCGTCGATGCGGATTCGATGGACCGGCCATGTTCCGTCCTACGCTGGACAGGTCGAACTCCAGCACGCGCTCATATTCGACCTGTTTAAGGTCGTCAGCCCACAGACCAGTGACTTTGGCGTAATTCTCCACCAGCTCAACTTGTTGCGGTTCGCGCCCAGTCAGTTTCAGATACTCGATTGTCTGTTCATCAATATAAAACATACCCGCGGAGGCACCAAATTCCGGTGTCATATTTGATATTGTCGCACGGTCACCGATGGTAAGGTTCACAGCACCCTCGCCGAAGAATTCGAGGTACGCAGATACCACTTTTTCGTTACGTAGAAATTCAGTTATGGCGAGAACAATATCTGTTGCGGTAATTCCAGGCTGGCGGCTTCCTGTCAGTTTGACCCCAATAATATCAGGCAGGCGCATCATCGATGGTCGTCCCAGCATCACAGTTTCGGCTTCAAGACCGCCAACACCGATTGCGATAACGCCGAGTGAGTCGATATGCGGGGTATGGCTGTCAGTGCCGACGCAGGTATCAGGAAAAGCAACGCCATCGCGTGACTGAATCACCGGTGACATCTTTTCGAGGTTGATCTGGTGCATGATGCCGTTACCAGCCGGGATTACGTCGACATTTTCAAAGGCCGTCTTGGTCCACTCGATAAAATGGAATCGGTCCTCATTGCGACGATCTTCGACAGCCCGGTTTTTCTCAAAGGCATCCTTATCAAAACCGCCGTGTTCAACCGCCAGCGAATGATCGACGATCAACTGGGTAGGCACTACCGGATTAACCTTGGATGGATCTCCACCTTGCTCAGCAATCGCGTCACGCAATCCGGCAAGATCTACCAGCGCAGTCTGGCCGAGAATATCATGACAAACTACCCGTGCCGGATACCAGGGAAAATCCAGTTCCTGCTTTCGGTCGATGATCTGTTTTAACGCATCGGTGAGCATATTCGGATCACAGCGTCGAACCAGTTGCTCGGCGAGTATGCGGGAAGTGTAAGGTAGCTTTTCATAAGCGTCGGATTGTATTGTTTCGACTGCGGCTCGAGTGTCGAAATAATCGAGATCGGTTCCGGGCAGGGTTTTTCGGTTTGTGATATTCATATTAATATTAACGTTCGTTAATCGGCACAAATTTCAGATTCTCCGGTCCGAAGTAATCAGCTGATGGACGAATAATCTTGCCGTCCTGGCGTTGCTCAACCACATGCGCCCCCCAGCCGGAAGTACGCGCTATGACGAACAGCGGTGTGAACATGTCCGTGGGGACGCCCATCTGGTTGTAGGAGACGGCAGAGAACCAGTCGAGATTCGGGAACATTTTCTTTTCTTGCCACATCACGCTTTCGAGGCGCTCGGCGACGTCGTACATCAGTGTGTTGTTGTTTTTGTCAGACAGGCTTTTCGCCACGCGTTTGATGACTTCGTTACGCGGGTCGCTGACGGTATAAACCGGGTGGCCGAAGCCGATGACAATTTCTTTGTTGGCGACACGCTCACGAATGTCAGATTCGGCTTCGTCAGCCGTGCTGTAGCGGGACTGGATTTCAAACGCCACTTCATTGGCGCCACCGTGCTTCGGACCGCGTAATGCGCCGATCGCGCCGGTTAAAGCAGAGTGCATATCTGATCCGGTGCCGGCGATGACACGACCTGTAAAAGTCGAGGCATTGAATTCGTGCTCGGCATATAGAATCAGCGACACATGCATGGCTTTGACCCAGGATTCAGGTGCAGGTTTGCCATGCAGTAAATGCAGAAAATGTCCGCCGATTGAGTCGTCATCGGTAATCAGTTCGATGCGCTTGCCGCTTTGACTAAAGTGATACCAGTACACCAGCATCGAGCCGAAGCAGGCCATCAGGCGGTCGATAATATTGCGTGCGCCCTCGACATTATGGTCAGCGTCCTCCGGTGTCTGGCAACCTAGAGCCGAACAACCCGTACGCATGACATCCATCGGATGTGTACTCGCTGGTAATTGTTCGAGGACGGTTTTAACCGCCTGGGGTAAATCGCGCATGCCTTTTAATTTTGTCTTGTATGCAGTGAGTTCAGTCTGAGTCGGCAGCTTTTCGTGCACAATCAGGTAGGCGACCTCTTCGAATTCGCAGGCTTCTGCAATATCGAGAATATCGTAACCGCGGTAGTGCAGATCATTGCCGGTGCGACCGACAGTACAGATAGCAGTATTTCCGGCAGCAGTTCCGGACAGGGCAACGGATTTTTTAGGTTTTCGGGCTTGTGTTGCGCTCATTATTTTTCCTCATTGAATAGTTGATCTAAAGTTTGTTCGTATTGGTGATAATCGAGATAGTCGTATAACTCCATGCGTGTCTGCATGGTGTCGACGACATTTTCCTGAGTGCCATCTGCGAGAATATGCTGGTAGACTTTCAATGCTGCCAGACTTGCTGCCCGAAAAGCACTGAGCGGATAAAGCGATAGCTTGACACCAACCGAGGCCAGTTGCTCGTTGGAAAATAAAGGTGTTGCACCGAACTCGGTGATATTGGCCAAAATAGGGACATTAACTGCATTGACAAACTGCTGGTATTGTTCAAGTTCGACCACGGCTTCGGGGAAAATCATATCGGCACCAGCCTCGACACAGGCCTGCGCACGATCAATGGCGGATTGCATGCCTTCGACCGCAAGCGCATCGGTTCGGGCCATAATAACGAAACTGTCATCGCTACGTCCGTCTACCGCTGCTTTGACGCGGTCGACCATTTCGCTCTGGCTGACTATTGCCTTGTTCGGTCGATGACCGCAACGCTTTTGCATGACCTGATCTTCAATGTGTACCCCGGCGACATTGGTTCGAATCATTTCCCGAATACAACGGCTGATGTTGAATGCACCACCCCAGCCGGTATCAATATCGACCAGTAATGGTAGCGAACTGGCATCGGTAATGCGCCGGGCATCTTCGAGTACGTCGTGCAGGGTCGATATGCCAAGATCGGGTGTACCCAGCGAGCAGGCAGCGACACCGCCACCGGAAATATACAGTGCTTTGTGGCCGCATTTTTCAGCCATGATGGCGTTATAGGCGTTGACCGCACCGACTACCTGCAACGGATTGTTTTTTTCAACGGCCTCGCGAAGCTTCTGACCGGGAGAAGATTGATTACTCATAATTTTCCTCAAGAATGGTTTTGACAATTTTCCAGGCGCCGCTGATATGGCGACGCATGAGTATTTCGGCGAGTTCGCCGTCCCGCTGCGCAATGGCCGAGGCGATATATCGATGCTGTTCGAGCGCATAGCCTGGTCGAGCCGGCATTTGCCCTGTCTGGTGGCGACACATGCGAAGAAGCTGATACAACTCGCTATTCAGATTTTCAAGAATCCACTGGTTCTGGCTTGCTGCGGCGATGCGATAGTGGAAATCGATATCGCCTTCGCTTTGAAAATAAGCCTTGCCGCGGGTTTGCTTGATCGATTCGGCGTGTTGTTCGAGCAATTGATGCAGGGATTCGATCTCCGCATCCGACATGTTGCGAGCGGCCAGCCTTGCCGCCATACCTTCGAGGCATTCACGCGCGCCATAAATGTCTTCCATCATTTTGATATCGAGCGTAACAACTCGCGAACCGGCATGCGGAACGCGTACTATGAGTCTATTTCGTTCAAGTCGGTGAATTGCTTCGCGCAATGGCCCGCGACTGATGCCATATTTTAAAGCCAGATCCGATTCAACTATCTTGGCGCCCTGTCGGAGATTGCCGTCTATAATATCGGTCTTGATAATCTCATAAGTGCGGCCTGCGAGTGTGCGCGACTCGGAGGTCTGTTCGAGGTCGTCCAGATTTTGTGATTTCATCATAAAATTGTTAACAATAATTAATATAAATTGACAATATAGGCAGAAATATGCATAAATATACGTTTATTGTCAACAATAATGCGTTTTTCATATGATATACGGGTGTGCTGATTTGATCGAGACCCCAGCACTGATGCGGGATAAGATTATTAATTGTGACGATTGTATAATTTAATAGTGCTCGCGCCGATTCACTAATTAATTCAATAATGATATATATTCGGGTCATCAAAACAGAGCCTGACCACCAGCTAAAGGGCTTTCTAAGAGGAATCATACCGTAGAATTCCATGTCTAAACACGCTGACTGAGCTATGGTTGTATCTAAATCAGGAGTCCAAGAGGATTAATATGAGTACTGAAACCGTAACTATAATTGACGACTCGACTGGAAAGAAAGTCCAGATGCCAATACTAACCCCGACCAGTGGCCCGAAAACCATTGATATCAGCACGCTTTATAAAGAGCTGGGTTATTTCACCTACGATCCCGGTTTCATGTCGACTGCCAGTTGTTCGAGTGCGATTACCTTCCTGGATGGTGGTAAAGGCGTACTGCAATATAGAGGCTATCCGATCGATCAGCTCGCTGAACAGAGCTCTTACCTCGAAGTTTGTTATCTGCTTATGCATAACGAATTACCCAGCAAAGCCGAGCTGGAAGAATTCGTCAATATAATTACCAACCACACCATGTTGCACGAAGCGCTTAAGCGATTTTATAGCGGGTTCCGTCGCGATGCGCATCCGATGGCAATCATGGTGGGTGTGGTTGGAGCACTGGCGGCATTTTACCACGATCATATGGACATTCACGACCCCGAACATCGAAAAATTACAGCGCAACGCCTCATTGCCAAAATACCGACTATCGCTGCATGGAGTTTTCGTTACGCGACCGGAAAGCCGTTTATCTATCCCGATAACAGGCTCGGTTATACTGAAAACTTTCTGCATATGATGTTTTCTATGCCCTCGGAGGTTTACAATCCGAGTCCACTGCTTGCAAAGGCCCTGGATCTAATCATGATTCTACATGCCGACCACGAGCAAAATGCTTCTACTTCCACTGTCCGCCTGGCCGGTAGTTCGGACGCTAATCCTTTTGCAGCAGTCGCCGCGGGCATTGCCGCACTCTGGGGGCCGGCGCACGGTGGCGCCAACGAAGCGGTTATCCGTATGTTGATGGAAATAAACGAGTCCGGTAAGCCGTTGCAGTTCTTTGTTGATCGCGCCAAAGACAAGGAAGACAGTTTTCGCCTGATGGGATTCGGACATCGTGTTTACAAAAATTACGATCCACGAGCCAAACTCATTCGAGAAGTCTGTCATCAGTTGCTCGGAGATATGGAGTCAACCAGCGAACAGCAAAAATTACTCGAAACAGCGATGGCGTTGGAAAAAGTCGCACTCGAAGACGAGTATTTTGTACAGCGTAATCTCTACCCGAATGTTGATTTTTATTCGGGTATCATTTTCCTCGCCATGGGCATTCCGATGAACATGTTCACGGTCATCTTTGCCATGGCCAGGACCGTTGGCTGGATAACCCAATGGAATGAAATGGTGTCTCAGCCCGGATATAAAATCGGCAGGCCTCGTCAGCTCTACACAGGTCCTATCGATTTAGAATATACGCCGCTGGAAAAACGAGGCTAATACCCCATCTAGTGGATTCCCCTAACTGATTATTATAGGAATACGGCAAATGTTACAGGCATATCGAGACCACATTGCGGAGCGTGAATTAGAAGGTATTCCACCGAAGCCGCTGGATGCACAGCAAGTTGCTGATTTAATCACCCTGATCAAGAACCCACCTGTGGGTGAAGAAGATTATTTGCTTGAGCTTTTAACTCAACATGTACCGGCCGGTGTCGACGAGGCTGCTTATGTTAAAGCTGGATTTCTGGCGGCGATTGCGTGCGGTGAAGATAGCTCGGCGTTGATCGATAAAGTAAAAGCGGTAGAGATTCTGGGTACTATGTTGGGTGGTTATAATATCCAGCCGCTGATTGCCTGTCTCGACGATGACGAAACCTCAGAGGCCGCAGTCAAGGCGCTGTCCCATACTTTGCTGGTTTTTGATGCATTTCACGATATCACTGATAAAGTCGATGCGGGCAATGCTTCTGCCAAAGCCGTTGTCGAATCCTGGGCTGCCGCGGAATGGTTTAGCAGTAAACCGGCTTTAGCTGAAAAAATTACTGTCACGGTTTTTAAAGTCCCAGGGGAAACCAATACCGATGATTTGTCGCCGGCGCAGGATGCCTGGTCGCGTCCCGATATTCCATTACATGCTAATGCGATGTTGAAAAACCCGCGCGAAGGGGTAGCCGAAAACCCAATTGCTACTATAGGTACTTTAAAAGAGAAAGGATTTCCAGTTGCCTACGTTGGCGACGTTGTCGGAACGGGCTCTTCGCGTAAATCGGCGACCAACTCCGTGCTTTGGCACATGGGCCAGGATATTCCGTATATTCCTAACAAGCGCAATGGTGGTTTCTGTTTTGGTGGCAAGATTGCGCCAATATTTTTCAATACCATGGAAGACGCCGGCGCCTTGCCGATTGAAATGGACGTGTCGCTGATGGAAACCGGGGACGTTGTTGATATTTACCCGTTGGCGGGTAAAGCAACCAAACATGATAGTGATGACGTATTGGCTACTTTTGAGCTCGCAACAAACGTATTAAAAGACGAAGTTCAGGCGGAAGGACGTATTCCGCTCATTATCGGTCGTGGTTTGACCGAACGAGCATGTAAATATCTGGGTCTGCCGGCATCTGAACTATTCGAATTGCCGGAAGTCAAGGCTGAGAGCAATCGAGGCTTTACCCTCGCGCAAAAAATGGTGGGCAAAGCCTGTGGTATTTCCGGTGTTCGCGCGGGTACCTATTGCGAACCGAAGATGACTACCGTGGGATCACAGGATACGACTGGTCCGATGACGCGAGACGAACTCAAGGATCTCGCCTGTCTTGGCTTTTCTGCCGATCTGGTCATGCAGTCCTTCTGCCATACCGCACCTTATCCTAAGCCTGTCGACGTGATTACCCATCACACTTTGCCAGATTTTATGCAAAACCGTGGTGGTGTTTCATTGCGCCCGGGTGATGGTGTAATTCATTCGTGGATGAATCGCATGTTGTTGCCTGACACAGTTGGTACGGGTGGTGATTCGCATACGCGTTTTCCAATCGGGATTTCTTTTCCTGCAGGCTCCGGTCTGGTGGCCTTTGCAGCGGCTACCGGTGTCATGCCACTGGATATGCCGGAATCGGTACTGGTGCGCTTCAAAGGCGAAATGCAACCGGGTATAACGCTGCGCGATCTGGTCAATGCGATTCCATACGCCGCCATTCAACGCGGGCTGTTGACCGTTGAAAAGAAAGGCAAGAAGAATATTTTCTCCGGTCGGGTTCTTGAAATTGAAGGCTTACCGCAATTGAAAGTAGAGCAGGCATTTGAGCTCTCCGATGCGTCGGCTGAGCGCTCCGCTTCGGGTTGTACGGTCAAGCTCGATAAAGAACCCATCATCGAATACATGAACTCGAATATCATCATGTTCAAGTGGATGATAAGTGAAGGATATGGTGACGTGCGCACCATTACTCGACGTATCGAAGAAATGGAGGCCTGGCTCGCCAATCCGGAGTTGATGGAGGCGGACGCCGATGCTGAATACGCAGAAATCATCGAAATTGACCTGAGTGAAATTAAAGAGCCATTGCTGGCTTGCCCGAATGATCCTGACGATATTAAATCACTGTCGGATGTCGCAGGTAACCCGATTGACGAAGTCTTTATCGGTTCCTGTATGACCAATATTGGTCACTTTCGCGCTGCCGGCAAATTGCTGGAAAATCTCGAAGGACCGGTGGCAACCCGGTTGTGGATTGCGCCACCAACCAAGATGGATGAAGCGCAATTAACCGCAGAAGGCTATTACAATATTTTTGGTCGGACGGGTGCTCGTACTGAAATGCCGGGTTGTTCGCTGTGTATGGGTAACCAGGCCCGTGTCGCTGAAAAAAGCACGGTCATCTCGACTTCTACGCGTAATTTCCCGAATCGCCTGGGAAAAGATGCGAATGTCTATCTGGCTTCCGCTGAGCTTGCCGCAGTAGGCGCAATCCTCGGAAAAATTCCGACCATGGATGAATACTTGGAGTACGTTGATGATATTAATACCATGGCAGATGACGTGTATCGCTATTTGAATTTTAACGAGATGGAAAGCTATATGTCAGCTGCTGAAGATTCGTTTCCGGTCAAGGTCGCTTAGGCAGGGGCGAAATTGATTGCGCCCCTGCGAATTGAATCCCTGAGGATCCAGGCGATCTTCCAAAACATTCCAGGCTGACTCGTGGTCGTTACCACCGATTTTCTGTGAGTTGATATGTCGGCGAGGGCCGGCATCGGCATTGTTTCATTGGTCAGACTACCGGGCGAGTAATAGAGTGGCAGACTGCAGGAAGCTGTATGGATGGATATCAGAGCAAATGCTGGCAGGAATTTCGCCGCGAAGTGATAGAGCTGGATGGTGGTCAATGCAGGCAATGTGGGCGTCCCGAAACTGAAGTAGTACTTCAGGTGCATCATAAGAAATATATTCCAGATCGATTGCCCTGGCAATACGGCTACAGGGACTGCGAGACTCTATGCAAGGGCTGCCATGCCGCTGAGCATGGCAAAATTCCACCAAAATCAGGTTGGAAATATCTGGGCTATGAAGACCTGGGAGAAGTTTCGGCCAATTGTGAGTTATGCGGTAGCAATTATCGTTATCAGTTTTTTGTTTTTCATAGAAACTGGGGAAGTATGCAAGTTGGTACCTATTGCTGCGACGCTTTGACGGGTATTTCAATAGCCTCCTCACAAATAGATAAACTAAATAAATTTGACGAACGCAAACGTCGATTTATTCGATCAAAACGCTGGACGGAGGTTTCCGGTAGAATCATTTTGCGGCAAAAAGGGATACGAATTGAAATCGCTAAACACAATGGTCAATACCGGATACAACTTGATCTTTATCCTGGACGAAATAGCTTCGATACACTAGATGCGGCTAAATCGCATGTATTTGATATCATCGAAGATGGTAGTGCGCAAAAATTTCTGAGTCGTAGGGGCTCGATTACTTGAGCCCATTCTGTTAGACAATCTACCCGTTTAAAAAATTATGATTATTCTCAGGAGGGACACTATTTCGTCACTATTTGCGCTTTGCAAAGGCGCTGCCTCTGTTGTCATTTTCATAGTCTAAAATCTCCAAAAATTTCTAGCGACTAATAATCCGGGCGGTGCTAATTGGTAAATTTACCAATTAAGGGGTCTAGACTTGATAGCCATTAGAATCCGATTTAAATCATTGTTCCTGGGCTGACTGGAAGGACTCAGAGAGAATGCGGCGCTGAATTTTTCCTGAAGGTCCTTTTGGTAGTTCATCAATAAATGAAATCACCTTAGGCGTCTTGAACTTGCCGAGTTTATCAATACAAAATTCGCGCAACTCATCAGCTTTGCATTCATGTCCGGGCTTCAGTGCAACGCAAGCATAGATCTCCTGCCCGTAGGCTTTGTCGACGACCGCAAAAGCCGCTGCCTCGAGTACAGCGTTATGTTGATAAAGCGCTTCGTCGATTTCACGCGGGGCAATGTTTTCGCCCCCTTTTATAATGATTTCCTTCAAGCGTCCGGTAATAAAAAAATAGCCGTCTTCATCTTCGTAAGCAAGGTCGCCGGTGTGTAACCAGCCATCACTGCGTAGCGTGCTGGTGGTGACTTCCGGATTTTTGTAATATTCCTTCATAACATTGTCGCCACGAATCATTAGTTCACCTGATTCACCTCTGACCTGTTCGTTACCCTGGTCATCGATAATCATGGCTTCGTTGCCGACCGCAAAACCGGGCGAGCCGTATTTAGGTTTTTTGGGCGGCATCGGATTGGACAAAATTTGTGCAGCGGTTTCCGACAGGCCCATGGTTTCGACAATTGGTACTCCGAATTGTCGCTCAAAATCCCGATGCATGTCGGGGGAAAGTGGGGCCGAGGCAGAACGGCCGAAGCGTAACTGTGGCCGGCTGGCCGGATCGCGTGGTGCTTCCTTCATTCGTTCAGACTGCTCCAGCAAGTAGGCGATAATGGTTGGTACCACGCTAAACCAGGTGCTTTGATGATCGTCGATCCAGCCCCAGAACTCGGTGACGCTAAACTTGCTCGGCATCACCACGCTGCCACCGCTGACCAACGGGGCCATCACGGTAACCATCTGGCCGTTGATGTGATAGAGCTGTAACACACAGAGCGCTCTATCGTTTGCGTCGAGTTCGTGCGCCAGTGCGGTATTGCGACCGCCGGCGATCACCGCCTGATGGGTGAGAACGACGCCTTTGGGCCGGCCGGTGGTTCCCGAGGTGTAAATTAACAGGGCTTCATTATTTTGGTCTATATCAGGCGTATCAACTGCGTCGCCAGAAAATGATTCGGGCCACTGTGGGCCGGAGTCTCGCGAGGTTGGAATGATTAGAATATGATCGGGGATGCTATCCAGGACGGATTGATTTCTCTGCTGGAGCCCGTCTTCCACGAAAATAATCCGGCAGTCAGAATGCTCGATAACATAACTGAGTTGTTCGGCGCCGCTGACTGCATTAAGTGGCAGTATGACGCGGCCACTATACATGGTTCCGAGAAATAAATTCGCGGTCCACAAACCGTTATTCATCAAAAACGCGACTTTCTCACCTTTTTGAATTCCCATGGCATTGAAACGCTTTTTAATGGCCTGGGCGCTTTCCTGCAATTGCCGATAATTGAGCTGCTGACCGGATTCTGGGGAGATCAGAAAGGTCGAATCCGGTTGTGATTCCGCCTGATGATCAATAATTGACTGAACGGTGTTATTCATGAGTTTGTTGCAATGCCATGTTTTTGCCAGTAGCCAGCAAACAAGTCATTTTCCGAGGGTTCATTGGTCGGAATCGTACGGGAAATACGGGTGGTATTGAGATAATGACGATAATTCATATTATCAGGAATGCTGTTTCCGCCCCAGGAGCCACAACCCATCGACAGGGAAAAGGGCAGGCCATTATCGAAGCTGCCTCCGGTGGCGAAACAATGCGCCTGATTGACAATCACGCGGCAGGTCGGCATGTCCAGACCGATGCGCATAACATGGTCGTCATTACTGGTATGAATGCCAACCGAATGGCCTTTGCCTTTGAAATCAAGAATGCGACGTACGATTTCGAAGGCGTCGTCGAAGTCACCGGCGCGATAAATGGTCAAAACCGGGCTGAGTTTTTCATCCGAGTAAAGGTAGTCGGACCCGATACCGGTTTCCTCGACCATCAAAATACTGGCATCGGACATATCTTCGAAATTTGCTACTTCGGCAATACGACTGGCAGTTTGTGCAATCACATCGCGACTGAGATGGCCATCAACCCAGAGTTTGTTTTTCAACTGAATTTTCTGTTCAAGGTTGAGCAATACAGCGCCCTCAGCTTTCAACGCATCGATCATGCCATCGTATACCGAATCGAGAATTACCAGACTGTTTTCGGATGAACAACTGGTGGCATTGTCGAAGGTCTTTGATGCTCGAATTTTAGATGCAGCATCAACCAGGTCGGCACTGGCATCGACAATTACCGGCACATTACCCGCACCGACCCCTACAGCGGGTGTGCCGCTTTCATAACAGGCGCGTACGTTGTTCCCGGAACCGGTGGCGACAATGATATCGACCTGTTTCATCAACTCATAGGTATCGGCCTTATTAACAGGTAGATCAAGATGCTGTACCAGATCTGTGGGAGCGCCCACCCGTATTAATTCTGTATGGATAAGTTCCACCAGTTTTGCACAAACACCCTGACCTTTTGGTGAGGGAGCGAGGATTATCGCATTGCGTCCTTTTAGAGCATTGATTGTTTTATTAAAGGGTGTTGCGACTGGATTGGTAGAAGGAACCACAGCACCGACAATGCCTACCGGCCGGGCAATTTCGATCAGGCCCTTTTCTGGATACTCGGCGATCACACCGACCGATCTAGCGTCTTTTAAGTCGCGTAATAAACCGAGTGTTTTACGATAATTTTTACGAAATTTATCTTCGTACCGGCCAATGCCGGTATCCCTGATCGCCATTTCGGAGAGCAGGCGATTATTGTCCTCGTTGATGATGGTCCAGGCCACGGCAGTAACAACTTCGTCAACCTGAGCCTGATTGTAACCATCATAAATGGTTTGTGCGGCTCGGGCCTTATGTATCAAGGTTGAGACTTTGCGCTTCGCATCAGACTGTTGTTCCTTGGGTGTCATTGTGAAAAACCTTCCATCACCGATTTAAGGGGGCAATTTTCTATATGTCAGAGTAGGTCTTTCTATAGCGAAATCCACCATTTATGGCTATTGCTATAAAATGACCCGGTATAAAAACTCTGTTGACGGCGCGGAGGTAAAATCCTTATCTGCGCCGTCAACAGGCCATGTGTCCGTTATTTTAATTTCTTCAGCAGCACAGCAAGTGCTTTCTGACGCTCTTTCCACATGGCGATTACTTCGTCGCGCGACATGATTTTTACTGGTGAATTAGTTTGTTTCATCTTGCCAAGCGTTTTCTTGTCACTAAACATCTTTGGCACTGTCTTTGCCAGATGATCGATAACATTCTTTGGAGTGCCTTTTGGCACCATCAAGCCGCGAAAGTTAACGCTGGAATTGTCAACATCGATGCCGAGTTCCTTCAGGGTAGGAACATCAAGTAGGAAGGCATGACGCTCGAGGTCGGCAACGGCGAGAATCTTAATATCGCTCCGGGCTCGCGCAGCATCGGACAGGTTGTTAAATCCAGCCATAACCTGACCGCCTTTAACCAGTTTCATTGCACCGACACCCCCTTTACCCGGTACATATTTCAATTTCGCGCCGGAGGCTTTTTCAAATTGCAAAAAAGCGATATGGTGTCCAACAAATTTACCGGCGCCACTGACTGTCACCTTACCCGGATTGGCTTTGGCGAACTTTACCAGTTCGGTAGCAGAATTGAATTGACTATCTTTGCCGACGATTAAAACAGCCGGATCTGCACCCCAGTTACCAACCGGTTCCAGGTTATTAATATTGTATTTGGTATCAAACACGATTGACTGCGCGATGAAATGCGGCACGTTATAGGCGGCCATCATATAGCCATCTTTGGGTGCCTTTGCTGCAAACCAGTTCCAGCCCTTACGGCCTCCGGCGCCGGGTTTATTGGTCACATAGATGGGTTGGCCAACCGAAATCGCTTTACCATCTTTTTCCTTAGCCGATGCCAGCGTAGCGATACGTGCCTGGAAGTCGGTTGCTCCGCCTGGATTGTAGGCCACCATGACACCGATTGGTCGTTCTGGGTAGTCGGCAAATGAACTGGCCGAAATACCCATTAATAGTGCGCCTGTAGCTAGGCTAAGGGCGAGTGAACTTATTTTGTTGATTAAAGTAGGTCTCATATTTCCCTCCTCTTGGGGGTCTTGATTAAATGTTCAACCCTGTAGGGTTGTATTGCCATTGGTGATTTTGTTCGCTTTAAAATCCTCAATTTAAAAAAGTACTCCAGTTGGGGTTCGCACATGCAAACCATTCCAGAACAACAGGTAAAGAACCAGCATGAACATCAGTGATATAGCAGTCTTGATAGCCAAAGCTTTCGCGTCGGCCAACGGCCGGTTGTCGTATAAAATCAGGATCGACATAAATGCCAGAAACGAGCTGGTATAAAATCCCAGGTCCTCCATGATCAGCATAAATATCAGGCCGACCAAGAGCCCCGGCCAGATAGCCGAAAAATAAGCAGGCTCCGGACTGACATCGTTAGTATCGTTACCGGAGGCTGAATTGGAGATGAATAAAACAACGGATAAAATCGCCAGTACCACTGCAATAATACGCGGGAATAAATAGATCTCAGCATCAGTGTCATAATAAGACAGAAAAGTGAATAAGGCTGATACGATCAATGCGTATACTGCCGATACCTGTTCGGTATTTTTCAGGTTGATCATGACTGCACCGCCTTTTGCTTCATCTTGTTGCTGGCGTAAACGCTATAGGCTATCGATCCAAACGTAGCCAGAATCAGGGTGATATTAATACCGCCGGTGAAGAAATAACTCATTACACCATCGCCGGCTTCGCCGATAAGTTTACCCTGCAGGAAATTGTCTTCGGCAATGGGTCCGAGAATAATACCGAGCACCACCGGAGCTGGACCGAATCCCAGTTTACTGCCGAAGTACATGATGACGCCGAGTACCGCCATAATCAGCACATCCGAATAGCTCGACTGGATACTATAGGTACCAAAGACGGCGAGGATCAAAATCGAAGCCGCCATATAATGCGATGGTACTTTCATAATCCAGCCACTGTGGCGACTGAGAAACAGTCCGATGACCAGCATGAAGACCTGCGCAACAATCAACGAATCGATGAAGGTCCAGATGACTTCACCGTGTTCAGTGAATAAATCGGGCCCGGGAAACAGGCCGTGGATTAACAGGCCCCCGAGCAGTACCGCGGCAGTCGGGCTGCCCGGAATACTCAGGGTTAATAATGGCACCAGTGATGGCCCAACCATGGCATTGTTGGCCGATTCTGCAGCAATAATTCCGTCGGGTTCGCCCATGCCAAAGTTCTGTGGATTGTCGCTGGATTTTTTGACTTGATCGTATGCGACCAAACCAGCGATCTGTCCCCCCGCGCCGGGGATGACACCAACAATTGAACCAACTAACGAGCCGATAGTGAGTGCTTTGATGCGTTTTATATTATAAGAGAAGGACTGAAGCCAGTGTGATTTGCTCAATGAAAACATCGAACCCGAGCTGCCCTTTCGGCTTTCTTCCATTAGCGTCAGAATTTGTGGTAAGGCAAACAAACCAATCAGTGCTGCAACTATATGGATGCCACTTTCCATGTGCTCGCTATAGACAAAACGCTGCTCGCCTAGCATCGGGTTATCGCCAATCGTAGAAATCGCCAGCCCGAATAAGCCGGCCATTAAACCTTTGATAACAGACTTGCTGCCTATCGTGCCGATTACGGTAATGCCTAGAATCGCGATCCAGAACAGCTCCGTGGGACCGAATTTGAGCGCCAGCTTGGCTAGTGGCGGTGTAAAGAAAATCAGAATGATGATGCCGAATACGCCACCGATAAATGAACTGAAAAAGCAGTAGTGTAATGCTTCCGAGGCTCGACCCTGTCGTGCCAGTTGGTGACCGTCGAGCGCCGTGGCAATATTCGCCGGAGCACCAGGCACATTAACCAGAATGGCACTTATTGCACCACCGGCAACGGTTGCAGTATACATCGCACCAAGCAAAATGAGCCCGCTGTCAGGTTGCATGTGAAAAGTAAACGGAATAATGAGTGCGACAGCCATGGTCGGACTCAACCCGGGCAACGCGCCAAGAATCAATCCGGCAGTGGTCCCTCCAATTAGCAGCAGTAGATGGTAGGTTGTAAATACGTTACCGAAATAGTTCAGAAAATCCATCTATCTTCTGTCTCCTCTAGCGGTTTGTTTGCATTTTATATTTATATAACTCATATACATGAGTTGGTTTCTCAAATTTTTACAGTCGACCTCATTGTTGTCAATAGGTAATTTGCAGAAATTTGCTCATAATGGGCTCGTTTTTGGTATATTTGAATTGAAATTTGCTCATTCCCATCGAACCAGGAAAACAAATGTATCAGGCTTCCGTCAAACCGTTGTACCGTGTTGTTGAAGATTATCTGCTCGATTTCATTGATTCGGGAGAACTGGTGTCCGGAGATTTAATCCCTTCAGAGCCGCAATTGGCTGCGACGCTGAATGTAAGCCAGGGCACAGTTAAAAAAGCGATCGATAACCTGGTTTGGGAAAAAAAGCTTTATCGTCATCAGGGAAAAGGCACCTATGTTTCGAGGCTCGATTTTAATAACAGTCTATTCCGTTATGTATCCTACGGTAATATAGAGGGTGCCGATATTCGAATCGATAAAAAAACATCAAAACGATATATTGAATCGGGCAATAGAGCGATTTGTCGAAAGATGAACGTGCCTGAAGACACCGATTTACTTTATATTGAACGCGTTGGTTTCGTTGATGACAAACCTGTCATGGTTGAATATTCACGTTGGCGTGCAGATATGTTGCCGGGGCTTGAAAAAGAAGATATTCATGTCCCTGATTTATTTTATGCAGTCGTGGTCGATAAATATAATGTCCCCGTAGTGCGAGCCGAAGAAACCTTAACCGCGGAAATAGTAACCGAAAAGACAGCCTCGATCCTGGCACTGGAGATAAATTCGCCGGTGCTGGTACTCAAGCGAACTACCTATACTCGCAACAATGAAATCATTGAAATTCGCACGACCAAAGGGCGAGGCGACATGTTTAGTTATAAAACTGAAATTGCCTAAAGAGGAGAAACGCAATGAAAAACTGGACTGTATACCTGTCGGGAGAAATTCATACCGATTGGCGAGTGCAAATTGCACGAGGTGCCTCGGAACTTAATTTGCCGGTAAGTTTTACCTCGGCTATAACCGACCATGCTGCCAGTGATGCTGCTGGCGACAGATTAGAACCCGAAAGTGAAGGTTTTTGGCGTGATCATAAATCATCCAAAGTAAACGGCATACGGACCAAAACACTGATCGAAAACTGTGATGTTGCGGTCATTCGATTCGGTGACCGTTATAAACAATGGAACGCAGCTTTCGATGCTGGGTATTGTGCGGCGTTAGGAACTCCCTATATTACGTTGCATGCCGAAGAAATAATCCATCCACTGAAGGAAGTCGATGCCTCGTCAATGGCCTGGGCACAATCTACTGAGCAGGTGGTAGCTATTCTTGAATATGTGACAGGCCATTAGAGTCGACTAGATCTCCGAAACAAGCTCGGGTTTGTAATTTGAATTCAAATAAAAACGTCCTGTTCATCATGTGTGACCAGCTGCGGTACGACTACCTGTCTTGTTATGGGCACCGTACGCTGCACACGCCCAATATTGATAAATTGGCAGAACGCGGCGTCACTTTCACTAATGCCTACTGTCAGGCGCCTTTGTGTGCACCGTCCCGAGCCAGTTTTTATACCGGCCGCTATATGTCCAGCCATGGAGTGATGGGCAATGGTGACGCTACCCATGTCGATGAAAAAATGATAGCTGACTATCTCAGGCCACTTGGTTACCGGACAGCGGTGATTGGCAAAACGCACAGTTTCAAAAGCCGGTCAGAGTTGACAGCACTCGGAATCGATTTTAATTCGGAATTGGCAAGAGCTGCGAGAAGTGGTGGGTTTGAACCTTACGAGCATCACGAAGGCTTGTACCCGGATCCGATATTACCGGAAAAACTGGGATATACCGACTATTTGAAGCGTCTGGGCTATACCGATAAAAATCCCTGGGAGCGTTGTGCCAATAGTGGAATGGACGCCGATGGAAACTTGCACTCAGGATGGCAACTACGTAATTCGAAATACCCGGCTGCGATAGAGGAAGAGCATTCCGAAACGGCTTTTACCACGCAGCGGGCAATGGACTTTATCGATGAAAGCAGTGATCGATCCTGGTGCCTGCACCTGAGCTATATCAAGCCGCACTGGCCGGTAATCGCCCCCGCACCTTACCATAATATGTTCGGACCCGAGGATATTCAGGAAGTCGTTCGCTGTGATCGGGAGTGTGAAAACCCGCACCCGGTATACGGGGCGTTCGTTCAACAGGAATATAGTCAGACCTATGCACGCGACGAGGTGCGTGAAATCGTCATTCCTGTTTACATGGGACTGGTTAAACAGATCGACGACCATCTTGGACGACTATTTGATTTCATGGTATCACGCGACTTGATTGACAATACGCTGGTGGTATTTACTACTGATCATGGTGATTATCTGGGTGATCATTGGCTCGGGGAAAAAGATTTATTCCACGATGCATCGGCTAAAATTCCTCTGATCATAGTCGATCCGCGTGCCGAGGCAGATTCGAGCCGAGGCAGCAAAAGAGAAGAATTTGTCCAATCTGTGGATATTCTACCCAGCATACTGGAATTTAGCGACGGGGATGAAAGTCGAGAGCGTCTGGAAGGCAGATCGCTAATGCCGTTGCTTCATGGATACAATGGTCAAGGCTGGCGCGACTATACGATCTGCGAATTCGACTATTCAGACCGGGGAGCTCGATCGCTACTTGGATTGGAGCCTTATCAGTGTCGCGGTATCATGGTCCGTGATAAGCGATGGAAATATATTTATCACCAGGAATTCGAACCGCAGCTATTTGATATGGAAAACGATCCCGCAGAATTTGTTGACCTCGCAAAGGGTCCGGAATTTCGCACGATTTGTGCGCAATTGAAGGATCATATATTCGATTGGCGCAATTCGCTCAAACGTCGCACTGGTCTGCCTTATAGTGATGTAAAAAAACTCGGGCCCGAGCAGGATGAGGCCCACGGAATTATTATTGGGCGCTGGTGATAGACGAATGAGGTTGTCCCCGGTATTTGCGAGGTGATGGTGGCTAACAAATTTCGATTCAGGAGCGGGGCAGGATTAAAAATATATGGGGATCGGAGTTTTTCGGTCGAAACCCCGATCCCTAACACGGCGTCCAAGGCCGTGAAATTTCATTTGACTTTGTGTACACTCTGTCTTCATAAGGCTGTTTTTCCTATTGGCTATAACTGATTGATTGCACATGTGTTATGCCATGATTAACAGCCTTTTTCAATTCTTCTGTGAGAAATGCGGGTTAGCCAATTGCTGACCTGTCCTGATGCGAAAATATCGAGGTATAACCATCTGCCCAGTCCGGCGGTAGCGGCATGTTGAGCGCTTGATGATGTGCAAAGCGTGGTTGCTGCCCGCGCACTAAAGCACCATAGTGGCTGCTGGGGTAGGGTGCTGCCGTATAGGGAATCGCATCTGCGGCGCTGTAAGAGATGACAAAAACGGGTCGTCCTGCTGAGCTGGTATTTTGCGCCGAGCCATGAATAGTACAACTATGATGAACCGTTACTGATCCTGCCGGCCCGGTTAGTGTCACAGCTTTATCCACGCCGGCATTAATGAGATCCTGCTCACGAATCGTTGCTGTCCATTCTCCGCTATAACTATAGTGCTCAAAAATAGGCCCCTGATGGCTGCCCGGAATAACCTGTAGCGGACCCTGATTTGGTCCGACATCTTCCAGCATCAGCAGAAACTGGCAGGTGGCCGTATTGGTATGCGGGTAGAATGGGATATCCTGGTGCCACTTAACTTCGGCACCACCTTCAGCCCATTTGAAATTTACCATCAGGTCACGAAAGCGGATATTCGGCCCCAGCAGATCGACGGCAATGTCGGTTATTACCGAATCAGCGCAAAGATCCCAGAAAACAGGGTCGATATCATCAAGGTAAGTCGCGCGGCGTAATCGAGGATTATCCGGACTATGGCCGATTTCCAGATCCAGCTTATTGCTGGAACGCGTTACTTCTCGACTGGCTTCAACTATCTCGTTCAGTGCGACGCGGAGCCGTTCCAATGGATCAAAGTCGAATAAGCCGGGTAGAAGTAAATAACCCTGGGATTGGTAAAATTCGCGTTGTCGCTGCTCGAGGTAAACAGGTGAGTGAGAAAGAATCTGCGCGGGAGTCATGACAGTCACTTCATCAGGCTAAAACCCGAAGCATACTGGATATAATGATACTCGGCATTACAAAATTGTTTTATCAAGCGGGTAGGGCAACTGGTTTATCGAAGTCGAATGAGGTAATAACATCCTAATTGAAGGAAATCAGGGAACATATTACTTAATGAAATACCAACGAGATGGTGCAAATTATAATTATATATTGTGTCCCTGGAACTCCGGAGATCGGCTCAAAGTAACTTCCAGGATACCAGCAAGAAGTATAAGAGTAGCCCCAATCGCTTCAGGCCAACCGAATGATTCATCGGTCAACAGGGCCGCACTGATTACACCAACGACAAGCTCTGAAAGAATTAAAATTCCAAAGACACCCGTTCCGATTTTTGAAGGAGACCAAAAAATAAAGGCCGTCGTAGGAATCACGAATAACAAAGAAATCCCGATCAACAAAGGCAGGCTCGACAATACTATATTGATAGTTGGAGCAGTCCCAATGGCATCCGCAAGCAATGGGTACTGACAGATCGATGCTAAAAGACAGAAAACAACAACGATGAACAATAACGGAAAGACACCCTGGGGCTGCTCTATTTCTGTTCTTGCTGCCCCGGCGGCAATCAGGAAACCACCGATCAGGCCAAACCAGTCTCCTAAATTTACCGGAATCGGAATACCGACATCAAGCCCAACAGCGATCCACACGCCGCTTATCGCCAATGCAATACTTGTGGTACGCTGCCAGTTCGGGAAACGGTTTAAAAAGATAGCTTCAATGAGTGTTGCCCAAAGTGGGGTCAGATAGAAAAAAATCAACGCACGAATGACCTCGGTAACGAGAAAAGAATTCGCATAAAATATTGCGCCACTGCCCAGTAAAAGACCGCAGGTCCAGTATTGAAACCCAATTTTCTTTCCCCGCAAAAATCGCCAAAACGCTACCGGCGTCAAAACCGCCAGGGAGATTATGTATTGAGCAACCGTGCCCCAACCACCGGTCAATCCCGCATCCAGAAGTAATCGCTGCGGCAACCAATAAAGCCCCCATGTACCGGCCGCGAAAAAAACCGCAAAGCAGATCAATATGAAATGTGGATGCCGCATCGATTTCTAGGAGCGTCCTACGCAGAATAAACCTGACCGTCAATAAGCATTATTCGAACGTAAAAGTCCAGCACTGAAATCTTCTAAAAAGTCTGTAGCGGTCGTATTCAACCGTTGACTTTTTAGTTAGAAGTGACTGCCTTTAAAGCACTGCTCGGTAGATAAAAAATTTGCGTTGAAAGGGAGAAATTTTTGCAATGCTATTTACGCAAAAAGAAACCAGGTCCCAAGGTTAATCCGAATAATTAAACTACGTCCCCAGAATACCCAGAATACCCAGAATACGTCCTAATGGCTGGTCTTAATTTCGATGATCAGGCTACCGGGTTAGGCAATTTTCGTAGGTTAGGGATAGCATTCAACACCCAATACTACCCACAACACTATTATAATTTTTTGTAGCGTCATTTGACACGATGTCGTTGTGGGATACCCTGCAATTAAAAAGCCTTGGCAATTCGCTAGCCATCCGTTATTTTGGGCGAGTTAATGTACCGGCTTTCAGTTGCCTGGGCAATGGATTAGTCGGGCAAGCTCGAAATTCCGATCAATCAATTGCCCGCTGGTAAACGGGCAGGGCAAATTGCTTGTTGCTTGAATTTCCTGCACCTTTTTCTCAACCCCTGGAGAACAGAGTAGTCAATATGAACGTTCGTCAAATTTTCGTTTCAAGTTCTGTTATTGCCGTTATCGCCACCCTGGTTCTGGCGAGTTTCTGGCCGTTCGCACTCATCTTGTTTGCCATTATCGTTCCACTGGTTGCCCTCGGCATTTATGATATGGCCCAGCGTGGACACACGGTACTCAGAATATATCCGGTCATTGGCCATCTACGATTCATGTTTGAAGCGATCCGTCCCGAAATCCAGCAATATTTTGTTGAATCCGATACCGATGGCCAACCGGTGAACCGTGAGTTTCGGGCGCTGGTTTATCAACGCTCCAAGGGCGCGCGCGATACGCGCCCCTTTGGTACCGTATTCGATGTTTATCGCGATGGTTACGAATGGGTGAACCATTCTTTATCTCCTAAAGAAGTGATCGAGCATAACCCCAGAATTCGGTTTGGCGGCAAGCAATGCAGCAAACCCTACGATGCCTCGCCGATGAATATATCAGCAATGAGCTTCGGCGCCCTCAGCCAAAATGCAATTATGGCGCTGAACAAAGGGGCCAGTATGGGCGGTTTCGCCCACAATACCGGTGAAGGTGGAATCAGTCCTTATCATCTCAAATACGGCGGTGATTTGATCTGGCAAATTGGAACCGGCTATTTTGGTTGTCGCGACGAGCATGGCAATTTTGACGAAGCAAAATTTGCAGCTCAGGCAACTAAGGACTTTGTAAAAATGATCGAAATCAAACTATCGCAGGGCGCCAAGCCGGGGCATGGGGGCATCCTGCCGGCGATCAAGCTTACCCAGGAGATAGCCGATATTCGCCACGTTCCAATGGGTAGAGATGTGATTTCTCCACCCTCACACACAGCATTTTCAACGCCAATCGGCTTATTGCAATTTGTCGCCCGCTTGCGCGAGTTATCCGCTGGCAAGCCGATTGGATTCAAATTGTGCCTCGGCAGGAAGGCAGAATTTCTGGCGATTTGCAAGGCAATGCTGGAAACCGGTATCACTCCTGATTTCATAACCGTCGATGGCGCTGAGGGTGGTACCGGTGCAGCGCCGGTTGAATTGACTAATTCGGTCGGCACTCCGTTGCGTGATGGCCTGGTATTTATTCACAATGCATTGCTGGGAATAGGAGTTCGAGACTCGATGCGACTCATCGCTTCGGGCAAAGCAATGTCGGCATTTCATCTGCTACGATTAATGGCGTTAGGGGCCGACACAGTTAACGTAGCCCGAGCGATGATGTTTTCACTGGGTTGCCTGCAATCCAGAGCCTGTAATAAAGATACCTGCCCTACCGGAATTGCAACCCAGGATCCAGCCCGATACAAGGCGCTTGATGTTGAACTAAAATCGCAACGCGTTGCCAATTATCATTCGGCCACTATAGAGAACCTGATGGAGCTGCTAGGAGCAGCGGGTCACACTAACCTGGAGGAACTGGAACCCTGGCACATTTATCGGCGCGTCCATGGCACTGAAACCAGGAATTATCTTCAACTCTACCCATTAATAGTAAAAGGCTGTTTACTCGAAGAAAATGGAATACCGGAAGCCTGGCGGTTCTCGTGGAACCAGGCAAATCCTAATAGCTGGTGAGATCGGGTTAAATAATTTGCCACGTCAGAAAAATTCATGGGTAGAATCGTAAGGGGTCACCCATTAGCCCGCCCCGGTCAATAGCCGAAACGACTTTCTGCCGATATCAGCATAAAATATTTATTCAATCCATCGTTGTTACGAATATCGCACCCGTTATGTCTACGTCATTGGCGTCGGAGGCAATATGCTCCGCACCAGTCATTGCTTGTTGCTCCTGCAAAAGCAAACATACACCGGGACGCCGGACCGCTCCATCCATGTCGATAACCCATCTGGATTAAGGCAGATCCACTTCCTTGTTGACCAGCCCTTGGCACCTTTGCGCCCCTCGCAATCTTCGGTACCAAACCGTGTCCAATAATGTCTTCACAGAATCGGTGGCTCAGCTTTCACTGTCCAGACCCCTTGCTGGTTCACCTCAACCGCCCAAACCTATCCCGGAAACATCAATTTGGCATCATAGGGCACCTGATGTTTGAGCATCATCCAGGTCGCCCTGGCCAGTTTCCGCGCCACCGCACGGATGGCAATAATGCCATCCGTTTTGGCTTTCTTGCGTTCATAAAAACGTTGTGCCAGTGGCTCAAAGCGTACCGCAAAATGTGCGGCCTCGGAGAAGGCCCAGGAGAGATATTTATTCCCCGCTTTGGCATTGCCTTCACCTTTCTTTTTGCCATTGCTGACACGCTTACTGTCGACCGTACGGCAGTACGAAGCATAGTTTCCGGGGCCTACAAAACGGTCGATAGTGCCAGTCTCCAGCATGATGGTTAATCCCAGAATTTTCCCAATACCCGTCACTGTCTGTAGTATCTTAAAAGCCTCGGTTAGCTTGACCGCCTGGTGTGCCGATTTTTCCAGTGCATCAATTTGCCGTTGAATGCTTTGATAAATCACCCATTCGGCCTGTACCGCTTGTAGCGTATAGCCCGTTACCTCGGGTACGACAAAACCAGGCTTACGCAAATCGCCCGCGCTGATCCGTAATCCTGTCGAGCGCCAGATTTGGCTTTGTGCGCTGATCAGTTGAGCACTGGCTGTTCTGACCAAAAAAAGCCTGCGTCGCAACAGATCTCTGATCGCTCTTTGTTCTTTGGGATAGATATACCCTGTTGGCAAAATACCCAGCCGCATGAGGTGTGCCAGATGGAAGGCATCGTGATGATCACCGCTGTACTTCAAACCATCGTATTGCTTCACCGCCGCCGTATTAACCAACCGAAGATCGTATCCCTGTGCTTGCAGTCCATCGACCAGCCAGTACCAGTTAAAAGTGGACTCCACAGCAACACCCCGAAGGCTTTCCTGGAACGGCGACAAGGCCTTGAGTGTCAGTGATAAATCATTGCCGATACGTTTTTCAAACACGCGTTTATCCTCATCATCGATCACAACCACGACGTGATTATTTGAATGTAAGACTAGGCGCCCCCATCATTCCACAGTAATGGGACATGTCAGTCTCCTCTTTTGAATGAGCAGCCAGTTTAACAACTGGCTGCGAGGAGGCTGGCTAGAGGATTATCAGAGTGATTGATTTGCTGTCTTACCCTAAAGAAATGATATCAATAACTCTGACCCCAATGATCTG
>CAZYYM010000054.1:0-23729 GCA_964651385.1 uncultured Gammaproteobacteria bacterium
ACGCCTTTTAAAAATTTGTCCTGACGCCAGGGATATTTGATACAATAAGCCGCAGATAATCATGATTGTAATGTCGGTGGTAAAATGGCTCGAATGGTAAATTGTGTAGTGCTCGGTACGGAAGCGCCGGCACTGGAAAAAGTACCCTATCCCGGAGAACTCGGCCAACGTATATTTGAAAATGTATCAGAAGAGGGCTGGAAGCAGTGGATCGAACGTCAAACCATGATTATTAATGAAAATGGTCTGTCGACAGTTGATCCCACCAGTCTGGCCCTGATCGAGCAGCATATGCTCGGGTTTATTTTTAAGGAAGGTGATCTCGGCAATCAGCCTGAGGGATTCCGTCCACCCGGTGCAAAAAAATAACCTCCAGCTGATTTAAAATACCCGATCTAGTTGCCACACTGGTTGAGTTACAAATTTCAAATGTTGATAAGCTGATTTTAGCGACTGGTAAACCTGGTCATAATCGGGAGCCTGAGCGAAAATAAATCCCAGGTAACTGGCGCCTTCCGGCAAAGGAGTTAATTTATAGCCTTCGCGGATATGAATCTCGATATCGACCACGTGCTCAGTTTGCATTGCCTTTGTCAATCCTTCCACGCGCTTTAATAGGCCGGTGTTAGTAACGGGAATCATCAATACACCTGCGGCCTGAGCGTTTTCACTAATATCGGGTTTGACGCCACACATCCCCAATATGACCAATTCTTCGAGTTTCTGATGTAACGAAAACTCAATGAGCCGCCCGCATTGTCCCCCTATGGTCCGAGCCGCCAGCTCGATCAATACAGGCCCTTCATCCGTTAAACGCGCTTCTGCATGAACTGGACCCTGTTCGAGTCTATAAGCCTCGCAGCACCGACGAATTTCACCGACAAGATCCGTTTGTTGGCTCTCAGTAAGCCGGCTCGGCGTTAAGTAGTAGGTTTCTTCGAAATACGGACCGGTGAGTGGTTCGGGCTTGTCAAATATTGTTAACAAATGAAATTGTCCGTCGATGATAAACCCTTCAATCGAAAATTCGGCGCCATCGAGGTAAGCTTCAACCAGAACATGAGTTCGCACATAACCGGATTGACCGACTGAATCCAGTATTTTTTCAATACGTAAACAGGCCTGGATAAGTTGCTCGGGATTATTTGCTCGAATAACGCCACGGCTGGCAGACAGCGCCAGTGGTTTTACAACAACAGGGTAGTCAATTGTTGACGCTTCCTGCGCGACTCGCTGGAGTTCCATAGTTCGAAAATTTGGTGTATGACAGCCAGCGGCTTTTAAAGCTTCCCGGGCCAGATCTTTCCGATGGGTGAGTTCAGCGGCTGACGGGTTGTTGTGAGGTAAATCAAAATACTCGGCGACTCGACTGGAAATTTCTACACAGGAATCGTCGGTGGCAATCACGCAGAGAATATTTAATGATTGGGTTGCCGCCAGTATCAGCTCAAAGGCTTTGTCGGGGCTGGCAAAATCGACTGTGATACCAGCGGATATTTCTGGTACCAGTGAATACTCGCTATCGGATACCACCAGTATGTCCATTTCCAGTGATCTGGCAGCGTTTAAAAAGGGTGCAATGCGGTAACTTCCCGATGGCGCAATTAAGAGTACAAAGCCCAGATCAAAGCCGGGCTTTTTTGATTCTCCTTTTAAATGATTGGGTTTCGAGCTTATGCGCAGCCACCGCCACCGCCGCCAGCCGCACCACAACCACCGCAGGCACCGGTTCCACCGGTTTCTGCAAATACATTGTTAAAAACAAATCTTTCACGACCGACTTCCTGAATATAGTCAATTTGCGCTCCGCGCAGATAATTGAGTGCGACGACATCAACATAAATATTGAAGCCCTCAAATGCCAGTTCCGTGTCAAAGTCAGATTTCTGATCGGTAAACGTCATGCCGTAAGATAAACCACCACAACCACCGCCGCCGATATAAATGCGAATAGCCGATACTTCTTCATCACTTTGCGAAACGATTTCGAACAACTTGTCCTGTGCCGACTGTGTGACCTCGAGATCATCGTTGGATAGGCTGACATGAAAGCGATCTGATACGTCGCCTATCACCGCTTTATTTTTTAGAGGAGGAGAATAAATGCCTACGTTTTCCATAGTGCGTGCCTTAATGTCTACTATTTGATACTGCTAATATAACGATGCTGCAGCAAGTTTCAAGCAGGAAATCATAGTGGGAATCAGCCTCAGGCCTCGGAGAGTGATATAAATTCAATGCCAATGCCGATAATACACTGATTATTGTCGCGAATTTGGGTGATAATTGGTTTTTCGTCTAGTAGAATTCGCCTTCTTTTTATCGAGGATAACTCATGTTTTCCAAATCAATGAATATTGCCGATTTCGATCCTGATTTATGGGCATCCATGCAGGAAGAGGTATCACGGCAGGAAGATCACATTGAATTAATTGCTTCTGAAAACTATACCAGCCCGCGCGTTATGCAGGCTCAGGGATCGGTGTTAACCAATAAATACGCGGAGGGTTATCCTTCCAAGCGATATTACGGTGGCTGTGAATATGTCGATGTCGCTGAAGATTTGGCCATTCAGCGCGTCAAAGCGCTTTTCAATGCCGATTACGCCAACGTTCAGCCTCATTCCGGTTCGCAGGCCAACGCTGCTGTTTATTTGGCGCTGGTTAACGCAGGCGAAACCGTGCTTGGTATGAGTCTCTCTGACGGTGGCCACCTGACTCATGGTTCCAAGGTTAATTTTTCCGGTAAATTGTTTAACGCAGTACAGTATGGCCTCGATAAAAATACGGGCGAAATTGACTACGCCGAAGTTGAATCGCTCGCCAGAGAAAACAAGCCCAAAATGATTGTCGCGGGCTTTTCTGCCTACTCGCGCGTGATTGATTGGAAGCGATTTCGCGATATAGCCGATGAAGTCGGTGCCTATCTGTTTGTCGATATGGCGCATGTTGCCGGTTTAGTTGCTGCGGGACTTTATCCAAGCCCGGTAGGCATTGCAGATGTCTGCACTAGCACCACGCACAAGACATTACGCGGTCCGCGCGGTGGCGTTATTTTGGCAAAATCTAATCCGGAAATCGAAAAGAAACTGAGTTCGATGGTATTCCCGGGTACGCAAGGTGGACCTCTGATGCATGTGATCGCAGCCAAAGCTGTAGCTTTCAAGGAAGCTATGGGGGGTGATTTTGTCGAATATCAAAAACAGGTTCTGGTGAATGCCAATGCCATGGCGGAAGAATTTATCGGGCGTGGATTTGATATCGTCTCGGGTGGTACTGATAATCATTTGTTCCTGTTATCGCTGATCCGCCAGGGTATCACTGGCAAAGATGCCGACGCAGCGCTCAGCAAAGCCCATATAACGGTGAATAAAAACTCAGTACCGAATGATCCTCAGTCCCCTTTTGTTACTTCAGGGTTACGAATCGGATCTCCAGCAATAACCACTCGTGGATTCAGCGAAGCCGAATCACGCGATCTGGCTAACTGGATTTGCGATATCCTGGAAAATATGGGTGACGATGACATCATCGCCTCGGTTAAAGCTAAAGTCGGTGATATTTGTCAGCGTTTACCAGTTTACAGGGATTAAGCATCGTACTCCTTCAATAAGATATCTCTTTGAAGGAGTACTAGCTAAATTATGAAATGCCCTTTCTGCGGTACACCCGATACACGGGTGGTTGATTCCAGGTTGGCACAGGAATCGACCCAGGTGCGCCGTAGAAGGGAATGCAATTCCTGCGAGGCGCGTTTTACTAGCTACGAATCACCATTGCTAAATATGCCAATGGTCATTAAAAGTGACGGTAGTCGCGATACATTCGACGAAGTACGGTTGCGTAGCGGTATGATGCGAGCGCTGGAAAAACGCCCGGTTTCGGCTGAGTTAATCGAAGGCGCTGTCAGTCGGATTAAAAAGCAGTTGCTTGGCATCGAAGCTCGGGAAATTTCGACTCGTAAAGTGGGCGACATGGTCATGCACGAATTACAACGCCTGGATCATGTGGCTTATATACGCTTTGCTTCGGTATATTTGAGTTTTGAAGATATTCAAGCATTCGAAGAAGTGATTAAAACACTGGCCGCCGAACCGACACCCGAGATGCACCGACGCCAGGTACCGTTAATAGACGAAGACGAATAAATATTACAGTTCCTTTCCATGCCTGATCCTCAATCACACGAATACTGGATGTCAAAGGCTATCAATCTAGCGCGTAAAGGACTCTACAGCACCGATCCTAATCCTCGTGTGGGCTGTGTGATTGTAAAGGATAATAACCTGATATCGAGCGGCTGGCACGAATTTGCTGGCGGCCCACATGCCGAAATAAATGCGCTTAAGAAAAACGACATACCCTCGGGCAGCGATATTTATATTACTCTCGAACCTTGTTCGCATCAGGGTAAAACACCACCCTGCGTCGATTCGATCATAGAACATAAACCGGGACGAGTAGTTATTGCCACGCAGGATCCTAATCCTCTGGTATCGGGCGAAGGCATCAGAAAACTGAAAGCTGCTAACGTCGATGTGACTGTCGGTATCCTCGAAGATGAGGCGAGGGAAGTCAATTGCGGTTTTGTTTCGCGCTTCGAGAATCGAAAGCCCTTTGTTCGCTTGAAAATAGCTACTTCACTGGACGGCAAAACAGCCTTAAGCAATGGTCAAAGTAAATGGATTACAGGGGAGGCGGCCCGCCGCGATGTCCAATTGTTACGCGCGCGCTGTAGTGCAATTTTAACCAGTGCGGCTACCGTAGTAGCCGACGATCCGAGGCTCAACCTGCGGTTGTCTATGCAGGATCTAAATCAAAGCCGTCAGGTCAGACAGCCTGTATGCGTCGTTGTTGATTCCAGACTACGATTAACGGGTAAGGAAAAGATATTTAGTCAGAAAAGATCTGTTTGGATTTATACCTTAAATCGTGATCCATCGAGACATGAGTTATTAACAGCCGCCGGAACCAATATCATAGTGCTTGATCAACCGAATTCAGAGCAGATCGACTTAACCCAAATGATGTCGGATCTGGCTGGTCGCGAAATCAACGAAGTCCATACCGAATGCGGGCAGTCGCTTGCAGGCGCGCTTTTACAATTTGGCCTGGTCGACGAACTGGTTGTCTATCTGGCGCCCATGCTTCTCGGAAATCGGGCGCGTGGTGCCTTTGAACTCGGTGAATTAACCGACATGAAATCGCGCCTGACGTGTAAAATAAAACAGGTACGATCTATCGGAGATGACCTCCGTATCACTTTGACACCGGAGCTAAATTAGACGTGTCTACCATTGTCGCTGTTTTAAAAAATAGTGTGGCCTGTATCGCTGCTGATAGTCTGACTAGTTTCGGCGATACCAAACAGGCTGCAGAATTTGTAACCGATTCCGATAAGATTATGCATTTTTCTGGGGTAGCGTCTGATAACTACATGGGTATAGTTGGTAGTGCCGCTCACCAGCTAGTGATGCAAAATTTAATTATCAACCATTCCGAACTAATTGACTTCTCCGATCGACTGCCTATTTTTAACACACTAAAAACCATTCACCCGATATTAAAAGAAGAGTATTTTCTGAATAGCAAAGAAGAGGACGACGATTCCTATGAGTCATCCCGCGTCGATGCTTTGATCATGAACGTCAATGGCATATTTGGTTTATACTCTTTACGCGAAGTCGATCAATACTCGCGATTCTGGGCAGTCGGCTCGGGATCGGAATTTGCGCTCGGCGCGATGCATTCTGCCTATGCTCATTACGATGATGCTGAACAAATTGCCAAGGCTGGAATCCTTGCCGGCGCCACCTTTGACAATGGTTCCTCCATGCCCATGAGCAGTTATAGCATGTCGGTGAAAGCCTGATGTTTACCGGTGTAATTCAGGCGGTTGGTTCGATTGAACGTATCGAACCACAAGGCGGTGATATGCGTTTGGAGATTGATTCGGCGGATCTGAAACTTTCAGATAGCGATATTGGCGATAGTATTGCCGTTAACGGGGCGTGCCTGACTTGTGTGGCATTTACCGCTAGCGGGTTCGCTGCCGATGTCTCTCTGGAAACGCTCAAGAAAACAAGCCTGGGTCATTTGAAACCGGGTAACAGGGTAAATCTTGAAAAAGCATTGACAATGCAAACAGCTCTTGGGGGGCATTTAGTGAGTGGGCATGTAGATGGTTTGGCCCAGGTGGTTTCGATGCTGGAAGATGCGCGCTCAATCCGATATCGCTTCGAAGTCGATCCAGCGCTACAACATTACATTGCCGAAAAAGGATCCGTCACTATCGATGGAACCAGCCTGACCGTGAACCGCGTCGAACGAAATCAATTCGAAGTCAACATCGTGCCGCATACACAGGTTAAGACTATTTTTGCCGACTACCAGCCTAATACGCAGGTTAACCTCGAAGTTGATATAATTGCGCGATATCTGGAGCGGTTGATTACTGGCAGAGCAGACGGTGCGGCCACCGATCAACAATTACTGGAAAGTTTGAAAAATTCAGGTTTCCTGGAATATTAATTGATGAGTAATAATTTAATGCAAGTAAACAGTACCCAGGAAATAATTGAGGACCTTAAAACCGGTAAGATGGTCGTCATCATGGATGACGAAGACCGAGAGAATGAAGGCGACTTATTGATGGCTGCCGAGGCCGTTAATGCCGATGCCATTAATTATATGGCGCGCTACGGTCGTGGATTGATTTGCCTGACTCTTTCCGAACAAAAATGCCTGCAATTACGTCTGCCATTGATGGTCGGAGATAATCAGGCGCATATGGAAACCAATTTTACGGTTTCTATCGAAGCGGCCGAAGGTGTCACCACCGGTATTTCGGCATCCGATAGAGCGACCACGGTGCTTGCCGCTGTCAATCCCGATGCGAACTCGGATAGTATTGTACAACCGGGCCACATATTTCCGGTTATGGCGCGTAAAGGCGGGGTGCTGACCCGGGCCGGGCATACCGAAGCGGGCTGTGACCTGGCGCGACTGGCCGGATTTGAACCGGCCGCTGTTATCGTCGAAATACTCAACGAGGACGGCACCATGGCGCGTCGAAACGATCTCGAGGTATTTGCCAAAGAACATGATTTAAAAATCGGTACGATCGAGGATTTAATTCGTTACCGAATCGAAAACGAACGCTCGGTGGAACGCATCGTCGATACCAAATTCCGGAGCGATTTTGGCGAATTTCAGCTTTATGCTTACGAAGACAGTATCGCCCAGGAACTCCATCTTGCACTGGTAAAAGGTGAAGTTGATGCGGACAAAGCACTTCCGGTACGTGTACATGTTCAAAATACTCTAACCGATACCTTAGCCGGCACGACAGGTCGTGGCTGGCCATTACGTGATGTTATGAATTCCATCAGTAAAGACTGTGAAGGCGTCATAGTTTTCCTGCGACAACCGGAAACACCGAAGGACATCGTTATGCAGATGGAAACGCTGAATCGCGAAGATAACCATGATGACGAAGAACTTAGCGAGGATTTACGCACCTATGGTATCGGCGCACAGATTTTGGCCGATCTCGGTGTCAGGAAAATGCGCCTGATGAGCGCACCCAAACGCTTCCATGCCCTGGCTGGGTTCGGACTCGAAATTGTCGATTATTATACTGATTAATGCGCACTGCGCCGAAGAGAAAAATTATGAGTGAAGTCAATCAAATCAATGGGGATATCAGCGTCAATCAGGCAAAAATTGCTATAGTTGTGGCTCGATTTAACGGATTTATCGTTGAGAGTCTGTTACAGGGCGCGCTGGATACTTTGAATCGAGCGGGCATCGCATCCACCGATATCACTGTCAGTCATGTGCCTGGCGCTTTCGAAATGCCACTTGTGGTGCAGAAGTACGCTCAGTCGGGTGATTATGATGCCATTATCGGACTTGGTGCTGTAATACGGGGTGCGACACCGCATTTCGATTATGTCGCAGGTGAAAATGCCAAGGCCCTGTCCTCCCTGGCCTTACAGCATTCAATACCCGTTATCAACGGTGTGTTGACGACCGATACGATAGAACAGGCAATTGAACGTGCGGGCACCAAAGCGGGAAACAAGGGTGCCGATGCAGCCATGGTGGCGATGGAAATGGTTAGTCTGTTGAGAAAGATCGGTTAGGGTTATCCGATGTCAGACAAAACCGGCGATAAGGCACGCTTCATCAAGAAACGTAAGCATGCTCGTGACAAGGTTTTACAGGCCTTGTACCAATGGCAGTTATCGGGCGAGGATCTGGACTGGATAAAACAGCATTACCTCGAAGAGCAGGGTGTGGCTTCGGGGGACGAAGCCTATTTTCTGGAATTGCTATACAAGATTCCCTCACAAGTTGGTGAACTGGATTCAACCTATCGCAAGTATGTCAATAATTTTGAAGATCATCTCGATCCGATTGAATGCAATATTCTACGCATAGCCACCTACGAATTTTTACATCACCTCGAAATTCCCTACAAGGTCGTCATTAACGAGGCAATCAATCTGGCAAAAACCTATGGCGCGGATGAAAGTCATAAATTTATTAACGGCGTACTTGATCCGCTCGCTGTGGAAATGCGGCGGCTCGAAACCGCCGGTTAGCCATTCATGTCGTCTGAGTTTTCACTCATCGAGCGATATTTTCGTGATACCGGTGTCGCTCGGCAATCGACCAAACTAGCCCAGGGTGACGATGCTGCAGTGGTTGAAATTCCGAGCGGATATCAGCTGGTTATGAGCATCGACACACTGATTGACGGGGTTCATTTTCCCCAACAGACTTGTGCCTCCGATATCGCGCATAAGGCACTTGCGGTGAATTTAAGTGATTTGGCCGCCATGGGTGCGAACCCCGCCTGGTTTCTGTTGTCAATAAGTTTGCCGGATACCAATGAGCAATGGTTGGCCGAATTTTCGCAAAGTCTGAAGCAATTGGCACAGATATACCAGATCGAATTGATTGGCGGAGACACATGCCGGGGGCCACTTTCGATCACTGTTCAGGTTAACGGGCTAGTCAAGAGGAACCAATTTATTACGCGAAGCGGTGCCCGATCAGGTGATATGATTGTCGTTTCTGGGCAGTTGGGGGATGCGGTTCTGGGCCTGAAGCATTTGCAGGGACATATTAGCCTGCCGGAAGCATTTAAGTCGACATGCATCAATGCGTTAAACAAACCTGTTCCCCGCATATGTCTAACCGATTTTTTGCAACAATATGCCACGGCAGCGATCGATTTATCGGACGGATTAGTCGGTGATTTACGGCACATATTAGCCGAAAGTAAGGTCGGTGCGACAATTTATCAGTCTGAATTGCCGGTTAATCAATGGATAACGCAAAACAACGCTTTTGATTGGGCTTTAAGTGGCGGAGACGACTACGAAATGTGCTTCACCTTGCCTAAAATGTATAGGAACAAGTTGAACGACTGGAATCAACAGAATCGGGATTGTCCTTTGTCGGTTATCGGAGAAATCACCAACACAGGCTATTTTTTGTCTGATAGCCGGGGTGCTACGGATTTAAGTTCAACTCAGGGATACCAACATTTTGTCAAATAAACCGATTCCAGCTCGGTTATTACTCGACCCCCGGCATTGTCTTTCATTCGGGTTTGGCTCCGGGTTATTACGCTGGGCGCCTGGCACAATGGGTACTATTGCCTCAATCCCACCCTGGATATTGCTCAGTCGGTTGGAGCTGCTACCTTACCTCGCTGTCTTGGTAACAGGCTTTATTGTGGGTATTTATCTGTGTGATTTCAGCAGTCGGGCTCTCGGTGTTCACGATCATGGAGGAATCGTTTGGGATGAATTCGTCGGCTTCTGGATCACTATGATTTCCGTACCCGCGGTCAACTGGCAGTGGATTCTAGCCGGCTTTGTTCTATTCCGATTTTTCGATATTGTTAAACCCTGGCCGGTCAAACTTGCTGATAAACGCATTGGCGGAGGATTTGGCATCATGATAGACGATGTACTTGCCGGTATATATGCATTGGGTTGCATGCAAATGATTAACTGGTTTTGGAAACATTGGTGAAAATTCGTCAACAAGGTATGCCATTTTTCAGTCTGTTGTTTTTACTGGCGACGGCTTTTGCCGGCGATGTTAATGTTAAGGTAATCGCATTATTTACCGACAAGGCAATGCTGAGTATCGGCGGAGACCAAAAATTGCTGGTAAAAGGTGAGATATACAATGGTGTCCGGTTGATTTCGGCGAACGGCCGCGGCGCAGTTATCAGTATCGACGGCGAACAGCGTAAGTTAAGCCTGAACCAGTCGATTCAGGGAAATTTTAAAGCTACGGCGCGTTCTAAATCTCGAATTTACCCGGATTCGCAGGGAATGTACTTTGTTGACGGTCGTATTAATGGCAAATCGACCCGCTTTCTGGTCGATACAGGTGCCACGTTTGTCACCATGAGTTCACGACACGCTAAAATTGTTGGTATTGATTACAGGAATGGCAGCCGCGCCTCGCTGCGAACGGCTACCGAAACAGTACCCGTCTGGCAGATCAGATTGGAAAGTATTACCGTGGGTGGTATTACTTTATCCAATGTAGAGGCTTCAGTCATTGAAGGATCCGATCCGGATATGGTTTTGCTGGGCAATTCTTTTTTAAGCCGTACCGAGTTAAGGCGCAAAGGCACGGTGATGGAATTATACAAACGTTTCTAAACGCAACGCTCGAGACTTTGCTAAAATATCGCGCTTTATTTGTCGACTTCGAGAAGACTTCATGATCAAAACCCGATTTGCACCCAGTCCGACAGGTGTGTTGCATGTTGGCGGTGCCCGTACTGCATTATTTTGCTGGTTGTTTAGCAAAAAAACCGGGGGTAAATTTGTGCTCCGGATCGAAGATACCGATCTGGAGCGCTCTACCGAGGCCTCGGTACAGGCAATTCTAGATGGTATGGGCTGGCTAAATCTCGATTATGATGAAGGCCCATATTTTCAAACCGAACGCTTCGACCGCTACAATGCGGTTATCCAAAAACTACTTGGCCAGGGTGATGCCTATTACTGTGACTGCTCGAAAGATCGTTTGGAGAAGCTGCGTACCGAACAAATGGAGAACAAACTAAAACCGCGTTACGATGGCTTTTGTCGCGACCGAGATATAAAACCCGGTGATGCAGAAAAACGGGTTGTCCGGTTTAAAAGCCCACAAACAGGCAATGTCAAGTTCATTGATCAGGTTAAGGGTGAGATTACCGTGAGTAACAGCGAACTCGATGACCTGGTTATCGCTCGTGGTGACGGTTCACCAACCTATAATCTCTCGGTTGTAGTCGATGATATAGATATGGCGATTACTCATGTTGTGCGAGGTGACGATCACGTCAACAATACACCCCGTCAGATCAATATATTCAAAGCACTGGGCGCTGACTGTCCGTTATTTGCACATGTACCAATGATTCTGGGTGATGATGGCAAGCGTCTGTCGAAGAGGCACGGTGCAGTCGGCGTTATGCAGTATTTTGAAGAGGGATATTTACCTGAAGCCATGTTGAATTATCTGGTGCGCCTTGGCTGGTCACATGGTGATCAGGAGATTTTTAGCGTTGAGGAAATGATTGAACACTTTGCTCTCGACGATATTAATCGGGCAGCATCCACATTCAATACGGATAAACTAAAGTGGATCAATCAACAGTATTTAATGTCTTTGCCCCTGGCGACAATTGTCCAGCTGGTAGAGCGACGCCTGACCAGGCTTGAAATAGATCATGAGTCCGGCTCTGAATTCGATGTTATTGTCGATTTATATCGGCAACGGGTTTCGACAATCAATGAACTGGTAGACAGTATTCTGTACTGTTTTCAGGAATTTGGTGATTACGATGCAAAAGCAGCAAAAAAAGCATTGCGACCTGTCGCACTGGAACCGTTACAATTATTGTTGGACAGTTTGTCAGAGGTGGATGACTGGTGCGCCGAATCGATACATCAGGTGATAGAAAAAATCACTCAACAGCTTAATGTTAATATGGGTAAAGTGGGGCAGCCATTACGGGTTGCGGTTACCGGCGGCTCGTTTTCGCCTCCTATCGACCAAACAGTTGCTATGATCGGAAAAGCGCGCTCATTACAGCGAATTTCGCAAGCTATAGCCTATATTTCCGCCGAATAGCGGCTATATTTTTTTTATATTGCTTCGGTAACATGCTATATAAACATTAAGAAATATCTGAACTTGTCGCAGGAGCTTTGTAAAAATACCCGTACAAATTCCTTAGAAAACCGGAATATCGCCGACGGACTCAATATCTATCGATTTCTGTCGATATACAACAAGGGAAAATACCTATTTATCATGAGCATTCTGCGATTCGATCAAAGCCAGGAACAAGTTTAAATGACGCGAAGAACAATCAAATGCGTCGTAATGTTTGCCGATGTGGCCGGTAGTACGGCCATGTACGAAAACATGGGTGATGAACTGGCCAGGGAACGAATATCAAAATCACTTAATAAGCTCATCTCGATTACAAAACGTCATTCCGGTAAGCTGGTGAAAACGATTGGCGACGAAATTCTGGTTTATTTCAGAGACGTTGATATGGCCGTCTATGCCGCTAATTGTATTCAGGAAACTATGGAAGATGATCGTTACCCTGAAACGATCGGCGTCTCGATACGTATCGGCATGCAATTTGGCAGTGCCATACTCGAAGACGATGATATCTTCGGTGATACCGTAAACGTCGCGGCACGAATTGCGGGTTTGGCAGGCGCGAGGCAGATACTCTGTACTCAGGAAATGGCTTTTATGGTCAAGAGTGCTGGTCTCATTAATAGCATGCGGCCCTTCGATCGCCTCCGTGTAAAAGGCCGTAAGGAGCCTCTGAATATTTATATGGTTGCCTGGGAGAACGATGGCGACATTACCAATATGGCTACCGCAAGCAGTTTCACCAATCCGGCACGCCATAAACTGGCGAAAAATCTGAAACTGACTTATCACAGCGAACGGCGCAATATTCCAGTAGAAACGGCTTCGTATATACTGGGTCGAGGAAACGACTGTGATCTCGTTGTCAGGGGTGATTTGACCTCGCGACATCACTCCAAGATAGAGCATCGCCGCGGTAAATTCATCGTTACCGACCAGAGTACTAATGGCACTTTCGTTAAAACCCAGGAAGGGCAGCAATTCTTTCTACGCAGAGAAGAATTGACCCTGGTTGGAACCGGCTATATCAGTCTGGGTAAAAAGGTTGATCAGGCCGATGAAAATCTGATTCATTATATTTGCGAATAGCCGATTAGCTACCCATAAATTCAGATAATTCCTGACCAGGCACTCACCAAACCAATAACAGCGCCAAATAATCCACCCCACACCACCAGCCAGCCGAGGTGTTGACGAATCATATCCTGAATGATGGTTTTAACCAATTGCGGCGTCAGTTCATCAAGCCGCTTATTGATGATGCGGTCGATATTGTCTTTTAATCTCGCCATCACATCGGGTTGTTCGAGCTGATCAATTAGCAGATTGGAAAATTCGTCAGTGGAGACCAGGTCGATGATGGCGCTACGCATGTTGGCGATAAACGGTTGCTTTAAAGGTGTTAAAGCTTCTTTACCGCCAACCATCGACAGCATACTTCCGAATGAAGATTCCATTATGGTTATTACTAACGTGTCAAACGCGGGCGATAGGTCAAGTTTTTCAATGACAGGGGACAGATCGGGCTGGGAGTCAGGCAATTGACTTTGATTCAGAAAACGATTGATATTCTCGTCATTGAAGAACTGCTCCATGATTAACTTTCGGATACCCTGTTTAAATTCCTCAAAATGCGCGGGTATAACACCCGAACCATATAGTCCGGGCACTTTCTCAAACAGCATATGTACGGCGAGCCAGTTAGTCAGTGCACCCGACAGCGCGAATACGCTCATAATGAAAATTAATTGGTATCCCTGGAAATAGGATATAGCGGAGGCAACCAGAGCGATTGCATTGGTGGCAATACTTTTATTCACAGAATTAATTCGATAGAAAAATGGCCCACGATTTTAACTATTCGATAAATTATTTGAAGCCTAAAACCCCGTTCAGTCGAAAAATAAATATAATGGTTGACGCTGCAGAACAGGGGTGAGGCCGGAGAACCACAATCAATGCTGATCACGTTTAAGACTAAATCCTATGCCAACATCACCATGTTCGGGGATGTCGGTATGCGTTTGCTTAATATGATGGAATTCGGTAGTCATTCTCCGGGTGGCATTGTTGCGTCGGACGTAGCCGGGGCACTCCATAATCTGCAACGGGGTTTGCAGTCTATTCCCAAAGAAATAACCTCCGACCGCGACATCGACGATGATCAGCCCACTGTCAGTTTGCACACTCGAGCACTACCTTTGATCGAGTTGCTACGGGCCGCAATCGCTGATAATAACGAGATTCGCTGGGAATAAATTTCGAAGCTTGATGTCGAGTGCTAAATGGAATCAAGTCACTAGGCCATTGCATCGACGACAGCAGTCCAGCCACGCGCTATATTATCGTGATTGTAGCCACCACCACCCATGCCCAGCATACGCCCCTGACAATGCCGATCTGCTATTTCGCACAGGCTTGATGCGGCATGCGCATGTGACGCGGGACTTAAAGCCATATTGGTGATCGGGTCGCCTTCGATACTGTCAGCGCCACATTGCAACAGTATGAACTCCGGCTTGCCATTTTCCAGATAGGTCTCTATCTGTGGCCACACCGATTGAAATACTGAATCATCGGAAAAGGGCGGTACCGGGATATTTAGCTTTGTTCCCTCGGCTGCGCCTTTACCGGTTTCCTGAGCGAATCCAGTACCCGGGTAGAGCGTACGGCCATCCTGATGAATGTCAGCAAACAGCAGGTCCGGATCATCTTCAAAACTGTAAAATACACCATCACCGTGATGCGCGTCGATGTCGATATAAGCGACCCGTTTAATGCCGTATTCGGCGCGTAAATATTCGATGGCAATGCCACAATCATTAAATACGCAAAAACCTGCGGCGACGTGCCGACGAGCATGATGTAAGCCGGCAATAGGCGAAAATGCGCGCTTGAATTCGCCCGCCATAATACGGTCGATCGCATCGGTTACCGACCCGGCGACATGCCCTGCAGCTTCAAACATGCCGGCAAACGAGGGCGTATCACCACCATCGAGATATCCCTCGCCGGTCCTGGAATAGTCTGACACCTTTTCGATATAGTCATTGGTATGAAACAATGCAATACGGTCGGGACTCGCTAGCACAGGCTCGTGAAGAATCAATCGCCTGTCGAGTTGCTGACGTAGCAGTTCTGCTTTGAAACAGTCGTGGCGTTGCGGACCGAATGGATGGCCATCTTTGAAGCCATAATCGGCCAGTTGTTGGCCCAGATAAATTGCGGTTTGCTTCGATACCATGGCGTTCACCTCATTCGATTACCCAGCTATGATCGCATTTTTCGCAGCGGGCATAAATGGGGTGGGTATCTGGCGTTACTTTAAATAGTCCATAACTCTTGCAGTTCCTGCTAGTTGCCAAGCTGGCTCCGCGTTGCGCATGGGAAAATCGCGCCCAGAATCGACGGAATAATTCGATAATACCGAGTCCGGTGATATAGAGAACAATCAGCATCCCAACTAAGGCCATGCCCGACACCTCGAAACCAACTACCTCAATGATCGAGACGAATAAAAAGCCGCACATTAAACAACTGATTGGCCAGGCAAAGCTATGATAAAGCTGATTTTCATGCCAGCGAATAAAACTGAGCTTTGGACTCTTGCCGGCAGGTTTCTTCATGATGGGTCATTGGCCCAAACGCATCTGCAATAATTCGCAGGCCTTTCGCCAGGGATCAAATGCCGCATCCCGTTTGAGTTTATCGAGGCCAAGTTTGGAAAAAGTTCCCTCCGTCGCTATGGCTTCGGCGATTTCGTTGGGACGCAGGTCTTTTTCCTGCAGCGATAAGCGCGCCGCACCAGCTGCCATACCGAGAACCAGCTCGGTCGCCATTTTGCTCGATAGCGTATCACTGGTACAGGTTTCCACCAGTTCACCGAACAAGGCAAAATACCAGGTATACACGCAGGCAAGCACGCTGCCCTGGTTGAAGGCGTTTTCACTGTCGGCCACCACAGAATTGCCACAATAATCGAAAAGTTGATTTACCACGGGATGAGACGGGTAAACCAGGGTAGGGCTGGCTGTCACTCTGGCGCAGTTTACCGGCATAGCGCGGACGATATTGACCTCGTTCGCTGTTACCTCCCGCAATTGATCAATTGTTACCCCGGCCACTACGCTGATCAACTGGTGATCTGAGGTTAATGTGAGCTCCGCGAGCGCTTCGAGACAATTTTCAGGCCGCGTTGACAGAATGAATAACCGGCAATTATCGACAACCGCCTGATTGCTTTCCATGATATCGCATTGCCAGTCTAAGGCCAATTTTCGAGACATATCCCGATTTCGCGGGCTTAGTAGAATCTGACCGCTGTAGCCGCCACGCCGAAGCCCTATGATGGTGTATTCGGCCAGGGCGCCTACGCCGATAAATCCCAGTGTTTCCATTAACTAGTTCCTCGCGAAAAATCATTGCGACCGCCTTAATATATGGTCGATGAAATTTACCGTTGTATCAAATTTTCGGTAACTCGAATGAATCAAGAGACCAACTTGTCGATACAGTTCTATCTCAACTTTGCTTAACCTGTTACCGATTGATACCAAGCTGTTGTGCCGCCTGTTCAGCCGAGGCCGGTTCACGGCCGACTTCACGAATAATACGCACAGCACGTTCTACCAGTTGAATATTACTGGCGAACTCGCCTTTGTTCAAATACAGATTGTCTTCCAGACCGACACGGCAGTTACCATGCTGGCTGGCCGCTTGAGCAACAATATTGAATTCATATCGGGAGATACCGAAAGCACTCCAGTTTGCGTTGTCCGGTAGCAAATTTTTCATGACCGTTAATATTTCAGGCGTTGCCGGGGAAGCGTGTGGAATGCCCAGACAAAGTTGAAACATCGGATCACCAGCGATCAATCCCGCTTCGATTAAAGATTTCGCAAACATAATATGTCCGGGCTCAAATACTTCTATTTCCGGCTTTACACCGAGTTCCAGTATCCGTTGCGCCATAATGCGCAGATGAGGCGGCGTATTCACAAATATAGTTTCACCAAAATTAAATGTGCCCACATCGAGCGTACAGATATCCGGGCGTAATACTTCGATATGCTTCAAGCGGTCCAATGGCTGAATGAGCGTTGTACCCGGGCCTCCTACGCCGGCATCGACATCCCCGGGGGAAAATCGTGCGCCTTCGCTGGTGGTGAGATTAATGAGGATGTCGCTACCCGAGTCACGAATGCGTTCGACGACCTCTGTAAACAATGCCAATTCACCCGAACGCATGCCGGTTAGCGGGTCACGCACATGAATATGGGCAATTGCTGCGCCGGCCTTGCCGGCATTAATACAGTCGTTTGCGATCTGCACGGGAGTGATCGGGTAATCGGGATGTTTGCCCTGGTTATTGTGCCCGCCGCTGACGGCACAGGTTAAAATAACGTTGTTGGTCATGATGTCTACCTGTTTACCCTGGTGTATTCGATTTATGCCATGGGAAGGCGTTTGCACGGATATCATACACCAAAGCAGACTTTAACGATTTTCTCTTGCCGACTGGCAAGTGAGGCACAAACTAGCATGCGGCTGAACCTGTAAACGTTCAAAACCTATCGGTTCACCACATTCAAGACAGAAACCATATTGATCTTTCTCCACACGGGCCAGGCAGTCGTTTATGGCCTTCAGCACCAGCATATCCTGATGGCGATTTGCTTTCGCCATTTGCTGTTGTTGTATGGCATCGATCCTCGACACCCTGCCTACCGATTGTTGGTCGAGGGTAACGGGTTGGGTGCTCGATTCACTGTTTTCCAATTGTTGGATTAATTGAAGTCTTTGTGCGTTAAGCAAATTGATTAATTGCTCTAATTCGGTTGATCTAAGTTCCTCGATAGGCATCGTATACTTTATTCCAGTTATCTTGGACGCATTCAGTTTAAGATAACTGATAGCAGACTAACAGGTAAACTATATGACCGACATCCATCCCCGACTGAGGAAGGACTGCCTGATTCCAGGTCGATTCAAATTTTCACGTCTTCTGATAATGAACGATTCGAAGAGTTATAAACCTCAGAGCTGCTAAATTTATAGAATGCTAAGCGTCCTGACCTACAATATCCACAAAGGCTTTAACCGGCATAACCGGGATTTTGTGCTGCATCAAATTCGCCGACAACTCGAAATGGTGGATGTCGATATCGTGTTTTTGCAGGAAATTCAGGGACGCCACTATCATCACGAATCATGGATTTTTGGATGGCCCGCTGAATCCCAGTTTGAGTTCCTGGCGGATAATCTCTGGCCGCACTTTGCCTATGGTAAAAATGCGATTTATGACAAGGGTCATCACGGCAACGCAATACTCAGCAAATATCATTTCGAGGAATGGCAGAACGTTAATCTGTCACGTTTTCGTAAAGCGAGTCGTAGTTTGTTACACGGTATCATTCAATTACCGCACAGGAAAGAAAGCGTTCATTTAGTCTGTATTCACCTTGAGCTGGTTGGTTTTGAGCGCAAACGTCAATTCGATATTTTGCGTCGATATTTGCAGGACAATGTCAACCAGTCAGAACCGGTGATTATCGCGGGCGACTTCAACGACTGGAACGGACGGACGGGCAGGCGATTCGAATCTCTACTATCGATGCGGGAAGTCTATCGACATACCCATGGACGATACGCGAAGACATTCCCGTCGCACTGGCCGGTATTTCAGATGGACCGGGTTTTTTACCGAAATATTAACCTGTTAGACTGTGATTGCCTTAACACGGCCGTGTGGAAAGAATTGTCCGATCATTTGCCGTTGTACGCGCGTTTTGAAATTTATGATAGGGCAGGCACGGGACTTTCCCAATAGAAACGAATGACAGTGGCAGAGCCATCAGAAACCCTAATTTTTGATCCACAGGCCTATTTTGATGGTGTGCTGGCCGATATTAATCGCGCGAAATCCGAAGTTATTCTGGAGACTTATATCTTCCGCCTCGACGAGGTCGGTCGGGTATTTGTAGAGGCCTTGCAACAGGCCTGCAGGCGGGGTGTGCAGGTGCGTTTATTGATTGATGGGGTCGGTTCATTTCTCGATACCGCACGGTTAGTCAAAATGCTGGAATCGGAGCGTTGTGAGATCAGAATATTTCATCCTCTGCCCTGGGACTTTAAAGTCTTTCGCAATGCGTTAAGCGCCGGTCAACACTACAGTGCAATATTGTTTTATATTGCAACCATAAATCGTCGAAATCATCGTAAGCTCTGTATAGTCGATCAAAGCATCGCCTGGCTTGGCAGCTTTAATATCACGGCAAATCATTACAACCGAAATTCTAAAAAAAAGGAAGACAACTGGCACGACACCGGCCTGCGAACCTGTAGCAATACCGTCAATATGCTTCAGCAGAATTTCGAACAGGTATGGCTGCGCAAAGGCGAAAACCGAAGACAACGCTCCCGGCAGTTTCTCGCATTTAACACCATTCGCGGTCGCAAGCAAAGCGCCCGGGAACTATTGCAGTTACTACAGAATGCCGGTAGCCGGATCTGTATAACCAATGCCTATTTCAATCCATCGAGGCGTTTGCTTAAAATATTGAGGCGAGCTGCCAGTCGCGGGGTTTTTATACGCCTCCTCGTACCCGCACATTCGGATATCTTTTTTTTCCCCTCTCTATCTCGAACGTATTATGCCGATTTGCTCAGTGTCGGCATACGGGTATTTGAATACCAACAACGTGTTCTGCATTCGAAAACCATGTTAATCGATGACGCAGTGGTGGTGGGCAGCACCAACTTGAACTACCGCAGTCTAATCCATGACCTTGAATTAGATGCACTGGTGTATGATCGTTTGGTGGTTGAGCAAATGGAACAAAGGTTTGAAGAAGACGTGCGCCAATGTAGCGAGATTACCTTACGACGTTGGCGGAATTATCCTTTGCTGTTAAAATTTTTGGCCTGGTTGCCGAGGCTATTGCGCTACTGGTTGTAGCGTCCAGATTCTTCACGTCTTGTATACTGAATTCAGGTATAGGACACTACGCTAGTTCAATAGGCTCTCACTCATGTCATTCCTGTTTAACATTATTCTGATGGCAATCGGCGGTTTCGTACTGCACTACTGGTGGCAAAGCGGTGAATATAAAAACCGGGCCCTGGCATTGGCGTTGCAGCACTGTCGGCAGTTGAATTTGCAATTGCTCGATCAGAGTATGGTTATTCGAGGGTATTGGCCTAAAAGATTTGAAGACGGGAAATGGCGCATTCGTAGATCCTATCAGTTTGAATTTACCTCGACAGGTCACCAACGATATCGAGGTAATTTAATATTGTTTGGTAGCAGGCTTGACTCGGTAGAGCTTGAAGCCTATCAATTGCCGGAGTAGAACACTATGTACAAAAATAATAGCAAGGTCGCTTTGGTAACGGGTGCGGGCAGTGGCATCGGTCGGGCTGTCAGTCTCGCATTATTGAACAGTGGTTTTAGCCTGGTACTCACCGGCAGGAATCAGGCCAGGCTCGAAAAAACGGTTCAAATGGCTGGGGACAAAACGCGCAATTGCCTGTGTATTTGCTGCGATATCGGCAAACCCGAACAGGTTGGGGAATTGTTTAAACAGACGCTAGACCGATTTGGCGGACTCAATTTGCTGTTTAATAATGCGGGCGTATTTACGCCTGGAATTCCCATGGAAAACTTGAGCTATGAACAATGGCAAAGCGTGGTGGATTGCAATTTAACCGGTGCATTTCTCTGCGCGCAGCAGGCCATCGAAATAATGAAAACACAGCGACCACAAGGGGGTAGAATTATCAACAATGGTTCGATATCAGCGCATGCGCCGCGTCCCAATTCGGCTCCCTATACCGTGACAAAACACGCAATCACCGGCCTTACCAAATGTATTTCACTGGATGGTCGCAAACATAATATTGCCTGCGGCCAAATAGATATCGGTAATGCGGCAACCGCTATTACCGAAACCATGCCCGGTGGCGTTCCTCAGGCGAATGGTGAAATCGTGGCTGAACCCGTTATGGATGTCGATCACGTGGCTCAGGCAGTAGTGCAAATGGCCGAATTGCCACTCGAATCAAATATACAGTTTATGACGATTATGGCGACGAAAATGCCGTTTATCGGGCGGGGTTGAATTCCGTAAAGCCAGCCGAGTAATCCTATTTCGAGTTCGACTCCAGGATAAACGCTTCCAGAGCCTTGTCGATACCCATGACGTGCAGGCGTAGCCATTCAGACAAAAATAATGACAGTGAATCCTGTAACACTCTGTTCATGGCCAGTGGTGAATCAACCATGTTATCGAGTTCCTCACGAAAGCGGTTATGCGCTTTAATATGACCAGCGGCGCCGGGATAACCAAGCTCGAGCATATAGGTCTCTTCCAGTGAGAAATGATATTCAGCATACTGCTGTAGTCGTGAAATAACCGTCGAATCGAACGGTTCCAGCTTGATTTGATCAATCAATGTAAACAGCATCTGGTGCTGCGTATCCTGCCAGATTAAATCGCTGGTTTTTATCATGTGAGCGAATACTATGGGTCAAATTTTGAAAGCTAGTAACCACAATAACGTTAATGTTATGTCTGATCAAGGTGCTGATTCGATTGTTTTTCCCGGGAATGCAAAATGGTTGACGCACGTCAAGTCATGGTAAACTGCTGCGGGGAAGAAAATTGACGGGTATTGCCTGAGCGATGGTTTTGGATCGCCGCGATATCCCTGATAAAAATAATCCGAATAAAGCCTAAAACCCTGCCGCCATGCCATCTTTTCGCGGATCGGAACCTCCGTGTAATACTCCGGCTTGCCAGTCAATATAAATCATTTGCCCGCCACCGTGGGATTCTTCACCGCTGATGATTCTATGCCCACGTGCTGCAAGTTGTCGTTGTGTTTTGTCTGCTACAGGTGCTTCCAGCGACAACAGGCCGTCATAAAGGAAGAACCGGGCGGCGTCCAGCGATTGCTGCACATCCATACCATAGTCGATCCAGTTTGATAATACGTAGGTTTGCCCCATCGCCTGATACTGCCCACCCATAACGCCGAAACTCAGCACGGGATTATCGCCCTTATATACCATCGCTGGAATAATGGTATGCATCGGCCGCTTACGAGGTTCGAGTTGATTGAAATGGCCTTCCTCGAGCACAAAACCGGAACCACGGTTTTGTAGATTAATGCCAGTATTGCCAGCAACCAGTCCGCTACCCCAGGAATAAAACACACTGTTAATAAACGAGCAGGCATTGCGGTCTTTATCGACAACGCTCAGATAAACAGTATCTTTATGATGTGGCATTGCCGATTTGACCGGTTGCGCCATCGCCTGGTTCATATCGATACGATTGAACTGGCTCTGAGCAAACTTGCTCGACAGTAAATGTTCGACAGGTATATCGGCAAACCCGGGGTCAGCGATAAACCGATCACGCTCCGCCATCGACATCGTAAATGCCTCACTGAGTAAATGAATATGATCAGCCGAGAGATGCGGGTACTGTGAAACATCGGTCTGATTGAGCAGGTTGAGCGCCATTAAAGTGGTGATGCCCTGGCCGTTAGGCGGGATTTCGCAGACACGATAACCTCTATACTGACTGCTAATGGGGGAAACCCACTCGGATTGGTGGCTGGCGAAGTCATCAAGACAGAGCAGGCCGTTATGAGTATCACTGAATCGAATGATTTCCTCAGCAATTTTACCCTGATAGAAAGCATCGCGGCCCTGATCGGCAATTAAACGCAGGCTCCTGGCCAGATCAGGTTGATGATGGATGCAGCCGGCTGTCGGCGCCTGGCCATTGATCAAATAAGCCTGAGCGGCCTCCGGTGTTTGTGCCAGCAAGGCTTCGTGTTGTTTCCAGTTGTGCGCTATGACCGGACTGACAGCATAGCCCTGTTCTGCATATTTTATTGCCGGCGCCAGCAGGTCTTTCATTGGCATACAGCCTAGTTTGCTGTTCGCTGTATACCAGGCATCAATCGCTCCGGGTATGCTTACTGCGAGTATGCCCTGTTCTGGCATGCTTTGATAACCCCGTTCGCGCATTGTCGCAACAGTGGCCGAAGCAGGTGAGCGACCACTGCCGTTCAGTGCGTGGAGCTGTCCAGTAGCTGCTTCATGGTAGAGAATAAAACAGTCACCACCGATGCCGGTAGAATAGGATTCAACCACGCCCAGAACCGCACTGGCGGCGATTGCGGCATCTATTGCATTTCCACCGTCACGCAATACCTGTAGGGCGGTTGCAGTTGCCAGTGGTTGGCTGGTAGCTGCCATGACTTCGCTGGACATGACCGGAGACCTGCCCGGGTATTGAATATTGCGCATGTGAAAGCCTTAATTTTTTATCGGGTTTGCTCATAGAATCGGCCATTCTACAGGACGGGAAAAAATATGAACAATTGTAATCGACTAATATATGGTGGTAATAAAAGGGTGTACTTCGAAACGCAAATCGGTCCAGAAAACACCCTTTTCATATAACATTTTTTCCGGTGTTGTCCTAGACTAGATATATCCAAAAAAGATTATTC
>CAZYYM010000055.1:0-23074 GCA_964651385.1 uncultured Gammaproteobacteria bacterium
ACCCCCGTTGAAAACAAAGGACGCCGTGTTGAATGTTACCGGTCACCTGGATGACGCGAGTGGATCACCGATACCTCATCCACTCAGAACTTTCAGACTAACGGATAGCGCTATGGGAGTTAGTAATCCTGATCCAATGGGTCTAGGTGGCCCTGTAACCGCTCTGGCCAGCACTGAAATTGCCAATGGCACCGATAATGGCATGGTGTTGCAAATAGAAGTTGCCGCTTCGGGAAACTATGTTGCTCCGGTCATCAGTGGCGACGAGCCTATGGCGAAGCGCGATAATATGAGCGTTGTCGAAGGTGGTTCCATTACCGATATTATGGCTTCAGCGATGTCGAACGATACCAATGTTTCCGGAACGACCCTGGAAATATTGTCTTTACCGAAATATGGTGAATTGATCGATAACGGTGGCGGTAGTTTCGACTATCAGCATAGCGGTGGAGAGCGAAAGTCTGATTCATTAATGTACGCACTGACGAATGCGGCTGGTGAAAGTTCATCAGCGGGCGTGAAGATAGAAGTCGTTCCAATGAATGATGCGCCGGTTGCTAACGACGATACGGTTAACGCCAGGGTTGGCCAGGTGATTGAAATTCGACCGCTTGACAATGATACGGATGTCGATTCGACTAACCTTTCTATCGATGCTGTCGGGACTTCGACTCTGGGTACGCTGGAGATTGCGGGTCAGGTCATCATTTTCACACCGACTACCGTTGGAAGCGAAGCTGTCAGTTACACCGTGGCCGATGCGCAGGGCGCCAATAGTTCTGCCAATTTAAATCTGACGGTTGCCGAGGCCAGTACGGGTGGTGTTAGCTATGCGTCGCCGGTCGGTACTGGCGGTGGCACTAGCACGGCTCCGAGCGTTGTTGCACCTGTGGCTGCAGATGATCAATATAGTGTTGTTCAGGGCTCAGTGTTAGATCTGACCGGTAATACTATTCTTGGTGTTATGGCGAATGATTCATTAGGCGCCAAGGTCAATACCACGTTGATCTCGTATCCTCAGCATGGTGCAGTCGCTATGGCTGAAGACGGTACCTTTGTCTATACTCACGACGGTTCAAGAGGCGTTCTCGATCGCTTCGAATACGAGATCTACAATGACTCCGGTAGTGCGAGAGCGTTCGTCGAAATGAATATTTCACCGAAGGCGAATGTGCGGCAGGTTAGTAGAAGCCCAGCACCAGCAAGAGCTCCCAGGGGCAGTGTACGGACGCGATAATTAGCCGGGGAAATTGTACGCTACACACCTGATGCCGGTACGACAGGCAGGGATCAATTCAGGTTTTAGTTGAAGGATGCAATGACCGGAGCATTGTCTGAACGTCAGGCTCCGGTAGCAATCTCGATACGATAATGGGAAAAAGCTCTGTTCAGGAGAGCAGGGTAAGTAGTATAAAAAGTCACTATTGGTGTTTGTATCAATAGTGACTTTTTTTATAGAGGAGCTACCTCAAGGCCATTATGGCTATAGCGTGAATCTAAATGATTTTAAAGAGACTTACCTATTATAGATTCACTGACTATAATAAAACAGTATCGTATGAACCGGAAAACCTGATGCCTGAACAGGAACAGAATGAAAAATACTCTTTATTTGAGGAAGATGAAAAACATTTTGTCCAGACATTGCGCAAAAAGGGAATTCTCACACCGGCAGATGCCAAAAAGCTGAATTTCATACTCGATTCCGGGCAAACGGACCAGTCTGTCGTCCAGTTGATATTGAATCTCGGCATGGCCTCCGAGACAGATTTGCTCGGCTATCTTTCGGAAAGCCTGCAATTAAAGATTATTGGTCAGGAAGACTATCCTGCCCAATTATTTGGCGAAACCAGTTTTAACCGGAATTTTTTAAGAAAGCAGGGCGTTATCGTTATTTCAGAAACCGATCAGTTTATCGAAATCTGCATTAACGATCCCTTTAGCCAGGACTTGAACTCGGCCATTTCTTTTGCCATCGGGCAGAAACTGCTGAAAATCCGGCTGGGGTATAGAAAGGATATAAACGATGCCCTGGACATGGTGCTGAAGTTAGGCGATGACAATCAGTTGTCAGATAAATTTGATGCCAATGATGCGGTGCTCCTGGAAAAGGATATTCGGCAACTGAAAGAGCTGGCGAGCGAAGCACCTGTTATCAAGATTGTCAATACGATCATCAAAGCGGCTATACAGGATAGTGCATCGGATATTCATATCGAACCGCATGCCAATTTGCTAAAAATACGCAATCGCATCGACGGAGTTCTGGTCATGGTGCGTGAAGTACCGATGAATCTTGCTGCGGCGGTAGTATCGCGGGTAAAAATTCTTTCTGCACTGGATATCGCTCAACGTCGGGCGCCACAGGATGGGCGATTCGACATCAATATCGATGGACAGGATATAGACATTCGGGTCTCGGTTTTGCCGACTATCCACGGCGAGAGCATTGTCTTGCGCTTACTGTATAAAAAAGCCATGAATTTTGATTTCGATAGCCTTGGATATTCCGAGGGAAACAAAAGCAGAATGATGCAAATGCTCGATAAGCCGCATGGACTTTTATTGGTGACAGGCCCTACTGGTAGCGGAAAATCGACTACACTTTATGCCATGTTGCAGAAAATCAATAGTTCCGAAAAGAAAATTGTTTCGGTTGAGGATCCCGTCGAATATAAAGTAGAAGGTGTTAATCAGATTCAGGTGAATCCGGAAATAGGTGTCAGTTTTGCCAGCGCCCTGAGCGCTATTGTTCGACACGACCCGGAAGTCATCATGGTGGGTGAGATGCGGGATTCCGAAACGGCAGCCATTGCTGTGAGAGCTTCGATGACCGGGCATTTGGTACTGACTACCTTGCACACCAATAGTGCCGCATCGAGTATCGAGCGCTTGATTGATCTCGGTGTGGATAAATCGTTTGTTTTTTCATCGCTGATCGGTGTGATAGCGCAGAGACTGGTACGACGTCTGTGTGGCCATTGCAAAAAGCCGGTGTTATCCGAAAATATTGCGCTGGATAACGTCGATGAAGATGGCGCCAGCGTGGAAACGATGGATGCCTACGAGGCCACAGGTTGTGAACATTGCAACCAAACTGGCTATAGAGGGAGATTATCGATTAGCGAAGTGATGCTGGTTAATGATGACTTCCGGACTGAAGCCATGCGAGGCACTGACAATATTCAGCATTTGGCTCGCAGGTTTGGTATGAAAACTATGGTTGTTGATGGGTTTGAAAAAATTAGAACGGGTCAAACCAGCATCGAAGAGTTGTTTCGAGTGGTTCTGGAGTAGCGGTGTTTAAATACAAGGCACTGAATAAGCAGGGTGAATATGTAGAAGGTGAAATGAACCTTGCTTCCGAACAGCTGGTGGTATCGGAGCTTTTAAAGCTGGATTATGTTCCCGTTAAAATATCCGTCGTAGTGGAGGCCAGGCAGCGGAATTTTTTGCCGGCCCGGTCTTTTAAATTCGAAGCCAGGCAATTTTTTGAAAATCTGTATGACTACCTGGATTCCGGTCTGGCAATAGATAAGGCGCTCGAACTTGAAGCAACCGGTCAGCAACATTATTCGGGTTCTAATTTCCTGATCGAACTGGTCGATCAGGTAAGGCAGGGCGGGTCATTATCGGAAGCGATGCAGAATTATCCTGAATATTTCTCCGCACTCTATATTGGCGTGGTTCACGTTGGTGAACAAACCGATTCTTTAAAAGAATCCTTACAATTATTGGCCAGGCTGACGCATGATCTGGAGGAATTCAGGCAGAAAATAAAATCGGCACTAATTTATCCGGCAATTTTGACCGGCGTGATGTTGATTTCAATCATCGTTTTATTCGGTCTCGTAATTCCCCGATTCAAATCTTTATTCGTCGGTATGGGTATAGAGATGAGTGGAATAACCGCCGCCGTTGTGGGAATTTCTGATCTACTGACAAACCATTATCAGATACTTTTGTTATTTTTACTGCTGGTAATATTTTCAATCCGTTATCTAATGAAATCGATAAAGTCCAATCCATCCTGGGCTTCGTATATGCTCAGGGCCCCATTTATAGGCGACATGATAAAGCAGTATAACCTCTATATTATCGCTGTGATTATGCAAATTTTGATGCAAAAAAAGATTGTAATTATTCAGGCGCTGGACCATTTAAAAGGTGCGGTCGATAATATTGTGTACAAAAAAGAAATAGAAATCATGACCCGGGAAATAAGTCGGGGATCATCGATTCAGGAAGTTCTCGGTGTCGATTTATTTACCCGGCATTTTATCTATCTGGTCGGTGTCGGAGAAGAAACAGGGCATATGGCCGAATCTTTTTCCAAACTGGCCAGGTATTACTATAAGCAACTCGATAATCGAATTAAATCTTTAATGACTTATGCCGAGCCGGTCATCATTATGGCGCTTGGCCTGATTGTTGGATTGATTGTGGTATCGATGTTACAGGCAATTTTAAGCATCAATGAGCTGGCGGTTTAAGTGTTTTTTAGTGATGTTGAAGTAGCTAACAGATTTCGCCGGAATTTTATATTAATGTGTAATGATGAATAAAAAATTATCTGGTTTTACCCTGGTCGAGTTACTTGTCGTGCTTATAATTCTGGGTCTGGTAGCGAGTATTGCGGGGCCCAATGTCATGAAGTACCTGGGTAGTTCGAAAGCTAAAACAGCGAAACTGCAGTTAAAGGAAATTGAATCGTCGCTCGAATTGTTTTTCCTCGATACTGGAAAATATCCCTCGACAACGGCTGGTTTAAAAATGCTGGTGAGTAATACGGACTCGGTAGCTGGCTGGAATGGTCCTTACTTTAAGACGGCACAATTACCCGATGACCCCTGGGGAAACCCCTACCGATACCAGGCTCCGGGGGAACATGGTGTTTTCGATTTGTTGAGTCTGGGTGCAGACAATCAACCCGGTGGTGAGGGAGATGACACAGATATCACCAACTGGACGCGGTAATTTAAAGACAGTAGAAGGCTTTAGCCTCGTCGAACTACTGGTTGTCCTGACCATCGTTTCAATAATGGCCAGTTCCATTGCTTTTGTCGTAATAAACAAGCAAAAAACATTGAAGGCTTCCGCTTCGGATATTGTTCACAATCTACGTCTGGTGCAGCAACAGGCTATTCGGAGAGATCAACCCTATCAGATAGAGATTGATCTCGGTAATAACGAACTGAATTTTATCGACGATACGATTGAACTGCCGGCAGATGTTTCAATGACGGTTAGAACTTCCGAGGATCAGGTCATCGAACAGGCAATCGTCGGAATGACCTTTTATCCGGATGCGAGTTCCAGTGGCGGCGTCATTACATTGGAAACCGATAAGGAGTTATTCGAAATTTCGGTAATCTGGATTTCGGGAAAAATTCAAATGCGTCATCAAGGCAAATCAATCTGATCGAAATAGAGGGTAGGGGTCAAGATTGCTGGAGGCGGTTAGATCAATATGAAACGATTAAAAAACCAATATGGCGTGACCTTGCTCGAAGTTCTGGTTGGGTTTGTTATCTTTTCGGCTTCACTGGTAGCAATATTGAATTTTGTCTCGGGTCAGATTTATCACGCCCATATTTCGGCTGAAAATTTGCAAAAGGTCCAGTTAATTTATGACTACTCAAATGCATTTAATGGCGACGTCGACTTTCAGTCGGGCAGTGATAGCGCTTTTGATCTCTCGGTTTCTTCATCGGTTATAGAGGAGTCGAAGCAGAGACAGGGTGAATTTGCACTGAGCCAGTATGAATATTCAGTTTCCAATACCCATAATTCGCTCGTATGGACATCAATCAAAATCGACTAGATAATTCGATGGGTAATTCTGCTGATGTTATCGGGCAATTCCGGGGTATAAATCTGCCGGGAAACCAATTAACCCGTCTGCAAGGTTTCACTCTGGTTGAAATGCTGATAGCGCTGGTTTTAAGCAGTATTATATTTGTGAGTGCCTATCAGGTTATCAGTAATCTGGTGCAGTACCAGGTTCGCGCGCAGCAGCAATATGATGAGGATCTCGACAGGTTACTGACGGAAAATCTGATTAGCCAGGTGATTGAAATGGGTATCAGTCAATATGACTTGTACTATCAAGCACAAAGAGCGCCTTTATTCAAGGGTCGCCCGGAATCCGTTCAACTAATCTCTCGTGCCTATAGTGGTCGTTATGATGAACCGGGTCATCGGGTGTATCGACTGTACCAACATGATAACGAGTTAACCGTTTCCTATCAGGCCTATGATCGAGACTACCGCTCTAACGAACGCTTTAAACTGGCAACGGGTTTAAAAATAAAGGAATTAAATTTCGAATATCTGAGTAAGGGCGGTTGGGTCGACGAGTGGACTAACGAGAAAATTTTGCCCGATTTTATTCGAGTCAGCATTGATTTTGACGATCTCAAATCGATTGAATTTATTCGAGGTCTTGGTCGAAGATGAATAGGGATGGCCGGGGTTGCCTGCGAAAAAAGCCCGTTTCCGCAAATGCGGGATCTATTTTAATTTACGTGCTTTGGATACTTGTGGTGATATCAGCGCTTGCCTTCCACCTGGCCGCAACCTCACGAGCGACCACATTAAATCAGTCGGCATTTGCCAATCAACTTAAACTGCAAATGCAGTTAAATTCCGCCATTCAGTTTTCAATCTATAAAATAATTTCAAATCAATGGAAAGATAAAGACTTTGAGCTAGACTTGAATAATCAGCATATTGATATATCGGTATTTAACGAGGCGGGTTATGTATCTATCTATAACCTTGAAGACAAAACCTTAAAAAGGATATTTGAGTCAGTTAACCTGGAAGAAAGTACCATTGAAGCGCTTGACGAAGCGTTTACCCGGGAGGAAAACCCATTGCGATTTAATAGTTTTGTGGAGTTACAACGATTTGAAGGAATTGATACGGAAATGGTAAACCTGTTAGCCCCGCTGGTGAGTCTGCTTCATGAGGAGGCAGTGAATCCAATGAGCGCCCCGGTAGAAGTACTCATGAAAATTCCAGGAATCGATCAATTCCGGGTCCAGAAATTGAAGGAAGCCGTTGATGAGTTGGAGAAATCAGAGTTGAGAAAGGAACTGACTAATTTACTTTCCAGGCTGGATATGACGTTTTCTGAAAATCCTAGCGCCTATTTTCGGGTGAACATAAGTATTGACGGCGTTCTCAATCGGGTGTTCGTGATATACAACCGTCAGCAAAAAAAATATAAAGTGGTGCTGGTTGACAGGGCTGTAAAACCCGTAGTCGAAAGCACATTCTGAGATTTCGAAAGTGTTTGAAATTGAAATTTCAAGAAGTGTTAACTACCTCTCGCAATCCGTTCGAATTTTCACGAAATTTTCACAATCAAATACGTACTCTTGGTAGCAATTGGCGTATTCCAGAAGGTATTACGAATGATCAAATTGCTCAAAACAATCAAACAACTTCTTATCGTCTGCATGGTGGGTATCTGCTTCGGCGTATCTGCGGATGATGTGAAAGAAATCGATATGTACCAGGACTGGGGAATACAACTGGTTCATATGCGGGTGACCGCTGGCGGGTATATGATCGAGTTTCGTTACAAGGTCGTAGATCCTGATAAGGCGCTCATTCTCTCAAGTCAAAAAATCGCAGATTTCCCTTATTTACATTCGCTAAAAAGCAGGGCCAAATTGAGTGTGCCTTATGGTGGAACCGTCGGGTTTTTGAAGTCGTTTCGCGGTTTTCTCAAAAAAGGTAAAAACTATACGGCCATGTTTTCCAATGAAGGGAAACACATGCTTTCGGGTGACAAAGTTAAAATCCAGATTAAAGATCAGCTTTCTCCAGCATTGACGTTGCAGTAGCCAATTATGCGAATCCTGTTCTTGATTACATTTTTGCTGGTATCGATGGAGCCTGTTTTTGCGCAGGCGATCTTGCAAAAAACAAATGCCGTATCCGGTCAATATATCATTCAATTCGAGGCATCGGCGCAGTCGTCAGCGAGGCTGATCCAGCAGAAAAAAAGCCAGGCGATCACGGAATTACGTGATCAACAAAAAGCCAGAATCGATCAGTTAAAACAGGATATGGCGAATAGTGATCTGACGATTTACCGTAATCTGTGGATTAGACAGTCGGTTGCTGTCTCGTTGTCGGACGAGTTTTTAAGCCAGCTAAAATCATTACCCTATATTCAACAAATCGAGCCCGATACCCGTTATCAGGTCGTGGGTTTGGGAACGATCTCGCTCAGTTCGGGTGAAATTGTACAGGACAACCTAAACCGGATAGATATAGACCCGATGTGGGCTGCTGATTACCAGGGTCAGGGCGTTGTGGTCGCGATACTCGATTCGGGTGTTGATGTGCTACACGATGACCTGGCGACCCGCTGGCGGGGTGGCACCAATAGCTGGTTTGACCCTTATCTAGAGCATACTGAGCAGCCCACCGACTTGACGACGGGTCACGGTACAGGTGTTGCCAGCGTCGTATTGGGCGGTAACGCGTCGGGTTCCTATATTGGAGTAGCGCCCAAAGCACAATGGATCGCGGCGCGAATATTTGACGACAATGGTACTTCTACTTTAAGCGCTATTAGCGAATCTTTGCAATGGATTCTTGACCCGGATGGCAATGCCAATACCGATGATTATCCCGATATTGTGCAGAATTCCTGGGGGCTGGCTAATTCCGAAGGGAGTTGCGCTAATCCCTTTGCCGTTGAACTGGCCGCGATCGATGCGCTGGGTATAGACCTGGTATTTGCCGTGGGCAATTCGGGTGGCAGCGGCCCTTCGTCCTTTTTAACACCTGCTTTTGATAGTCATGTTATTTCAGTCGGTGCCATGCAAACCACGGACAAAATACTATTTTCGAGTAGCCGGGGTCCCGATACCTGCAATAATCCTGCAGTGACCATACCCTCGGTCGTAGCGCCCGGACAGGTCATTCAAACTGCTGATATTACCAGTGGAGGATTCGATACCAACGCCACCAAAAATAATGATGGCACTTCTTTTTCGTCTCCACATGTTAGCGGTGCGCTGGCCTTGCTACGCAGTCAATTCAAGTTGCAGGATCATTTGCTTTATCGCACGGCACTTTTCGATACTGCGATAAGCCTGACCGTGGTTGATCAAAATGATTTTGGCAAAGGGCGAATTCAGACTTCTGCGGCTTCGGCTGCTTTATTGGGAAGCCATCCCGCGTCGCTGCGTGCGCACGAAATTAATTTTTCCAATGCCCAATACAGTTTTTTAGAATCAGACTCGACCGCAAAGGTAACCGTTATACGATCAGGTGATATTTCGGCTGCCGCGAGCGTTACGGTTCAGGCCAAGGATGGTACCGCCACTGCCGCCAGCGATTTTACGATATTGCCGACCACACTGAATTTTAGCGCCGGCGAAAGTTTGAAGACCATTGATTTACAGTTGACCAATGACGATGTCAGTGAATCCAGCGAAACTTTCACTTTGGTTTTTTCGATAAATAACAATGTATCGACAATTTCGATCAATATTAAAGATGACGACTCTGTTGTGGCTGCCGATACCATCGGTGGTGGCTCCCAAAGTTTACTGGAATTGATGTTTTTATCTTTATTGTGGCTAGGCATTAAAGCCCGGCCATGAAGTGGTTTTTTTTAGTTCTGCTGAATCTGGCGGTCTCTGCGAGTCTCGCCTCGACTGAAGGTGCGAATATTTATCTGATGGGAAAGGATCTCGACAACCAGGCCATTACAGTAACGATCAACGACCTTGATTCGAGTGCTGCGCTTGCCTGCGTCAATTGCCATCGGGAATCGGGTCTGGGTACGTCTGAATCGGGTACAACCTTTCCACCGGTTAGTTGGAAAATATTGAGTGAAGATCAACCTGCAGACAAACATTCCCGGTTTTATTCACTTCAAAACAAACGTCCCGCCTATGACAGTCAATTATTATACCGTTTATTGACTACCGGGGTTAACTCGAAGGGTTCCCGGGTCGATCCTTTAATGCCCCGGTATCAATTGACATTGCAACAGACCGAGAACCTGATTGAATATCTGAAAAAATTATACGTCGCGGATGATCCCGGCGTCGATTCCGAAAATATCAATATCGCCACGATTGTCGACTCTCGTTTACCTGCCAGAGAAAGGCAGCAACATCTGAGTTTCATTCGTGGACTGTTCGATATGAAAAACGCTCGAACCCGGGGAGAATTAAAAAGGAAGAAATTTTCGCCGGTGCAAAAAAAACCACAATACGAGTCTTATCGAAACTGGCATTTATCCGTCTGGGAGTTACCGGAAGATATCGATTTATGGCAGCAAACACTAGAGAATTATTACGACAATGGGCCTGCTTTCGTTGTTCTTGCGCCACTGGTCAGAGATAGTTACGCAAATATTCAGACATTTTGTACTGCTCGGGAAATCCCCTGCCTGTTGGCTAACGGTAATGGTTCTATCGGCTCTAACGGCGATTATTATAATTTTGTCTACCGGGATACGGCAAAGCAGCAGGCTGATTATATTGCCGCCAAGTATCGATCTGAAAAAGATAAACTGCTTTATATGGACGTCGATGGTCAACTAAAAAAAGTAAAGGAAGGGCAAGCCCGGTTACCCGAGTTGGGGGATTCTAGCCTGGCAACCCTGGAGGCAGATTTTGAGCGTATATGTGGTGATGACAGCACGCTTGTTTTAATGGCAGATATAGCGGTTGCAGAAAAAGCCTATGGATTAGATTGTTCAGCTGATCAGCAACTGAAAATAATGTTGCTAGCCAGCCCGACAGTGACCTTTGAAGAAATTTCGAAAATATCGAATGCCCATCCAAGTTCCGATATTTGCTGGGCGACTGATTATGACAAGATATTAAAACGGAATACCCGAAAAATCAGAGTCAGTATTTTAGCCAGGAAATTTGGACTGGAGGATGTTGGTGGCGAGTTGCTGGCGCAGAAATTATATGCGTTCGGCTTGTTGAGCGATTCAATACACCAGTTGGCAGGCGTATTTTCACGACGTTATCTGCTTGAAGTCATGGAGCACATGCTCAATAGCTACCCTAACTATACGTACTACAGTTCGGTTACCGGTGCTCCCTATCAGCGAGCAATTGTAGGATCTTATCGGGAATATTGCCCCGCCGGGGGACAGGCTTGATGATCCATACCTTTCGAAAAATTGTGAAATTTAAAAGGTGGTGGGTTTCTACACTGGTGTCTTGCTTGCCGGATTCGTGGGAAAAACGTTTAACGAACCTCGGTAGTCAATTCGATCTGGTGGTTGAACGTCGGGGAAATACTGTCTTTCTGCTCAATTCCAAGGGCGCGATCATTGAATCCGTTGATATTGATAAACAGGCGGAAATGAAAGACGCTGAGTCAATAACTCAACAGGATGTAACCGTACACCTTTCGAAATCGGATTTATCGGCCGCGGCAAATTTGGTTTCAGATGAAGATCCACCCATGAGACTGAGTACGACATCATTGGATTTCGATACTGCCACGCATACCAATGGTTTAAATGATGAACCACTGGATATCGTGTTAAATGATCCGATGCTGAAAAAGGATGCGAGAGAATCGAATGTTGAACTACCCGGTCATATCGACCTCGATAACGTAGTTGCGTTGAGTCAAGGTATTAAAACCGATGCTACGGTTTTGCTGGATAACGAGGATCAAACAACGCGGCTGCTGGATTCCACTCAAATATTGGATGATGACACCATTATCGTACAGGGTAACCAGGGTAAACTTTTACAGTTTGAAACGGCAGGTTCGGATAGTCGGGAGAGCACGATACTGTTCTGCAATGATGGGGGGAAAATCAGGCAGGTGGATTCGGGTGAATTCGACAATAGTGAATTGAACACAGCTTCTGAAAATCAATCCGAACTTGATGAATACCCCATTCACTCTGCGGAATATGGCGCTGTCGTAAGCTTGCTGGATCGCCATATGGGCAATAAAAAATGTCTTTATATTTTACCTGAAAATAAGGTATTCGCTTTAAACTTGTCTTACCCGGTTGAAGTCATGCAAGATATAGAAAGCGTGTTGAGATATGATCTTGAAAAACATATTCCGCTTAGCTTCAAGGAGATCAGGTATTTCTATGCACTCCATACCAATGCACAGTCGAAGCAGGTCAATGTAGAGGTCGCGGTAATTAAGGCAATGGAATTTGACCTACTGAATTTGTCGCTCAGTCCTTTCGTAAAAAAGGGATTATTTTGTACCACAGGAAAATTTTTCGAGAAATATGGGAGAAAAATCAATTTCCTTGAAGCTGATACCGAAAAAAACGGGTTTTCAATTTTAAAACTTGAAAATATTCATCTGGCCTTGAACTGGCTGCTATTGCTGGCGGCGCTAACCGTACCTCAATATATTTTGTACCAGAAAGTTCAAAATCAGGATATTAGCTCCCCGGCAGAAATAGAAAGAGTTAAGGAAATATTAAATTCATTCAGTGCACTTGATGCCGAATTAAAATTCAGGTCGAGTTTGCTCGAACACATCAATCGTGTCCCAAGGGCCGTTACCTTATTGGATGCGTTAAGTCGTCATATTAATGAAGGAGCGTGGCTTACCCGTTTTAGTCTGAAAAATAACGAGATAAAATTGAAAGGTGAAGCTGATTCTGCAACTTCGGTATCGGATGATTTAAGTAGTACCGGACTCTTCTCAAGCATAAAATTTGTTTCCTCGATAGTTAAAAATCCGAGAAACGGAAAAGAGACGTTTGAACTGTTACTGGTGCTGAATTCCGATGAATAATACCTATTTTAATAGCCAGCTTGATAAAGCGTTGGCGATCGGAATACTCCTGTTCGTTTTAGTCGCCGGCCTGGTTTTCGCTAAATATATTTATCTCAATCAAATAACGACATTTGTGGATGAAATTGAGTTTGGAAAGAAAAAAAGTGCGAAGGTCAATACCATTCTCGCTGATGAGAAAAATCTGCAAAGGCAAATTCACCAAAAAAAGTCACAATTTAAAAAAGATAGAATTTTTCTAACCAACACCAATCCGGCAAACGCGGCTTCTGAGCTACAAAATTATATAAAGAGACTGATTGCTACTCAATCCAGGGCAAAAATACTGACGATAAAACCCTATCCAGTGCTTGCACATGACGATTATTACGAGACTTCGCTTGAAATACGTTTAAAGGGAATAGGGCATAAGGATATTCAGAAAATTCTGTATATGATTGAGAGCAGATCTCCAGTATTGCTTGTCAAGGAGATAGATATAAGACGGCCGCAGCTCCAATATAAATCCCTGGTTCCAAAGGAGACCAAAGAAATCAACTTTGGTGTAACAATGGTTGTCAGTGGATTTTTCAGGGGTAGCGCCGCATGAACATTTCTGCTGATGGAATTTCCGGGTTTTATTTTTAGCGATGAAAATACTAATATCCCTGGTCCTGCTGACGGCAATTTTTTCGAACTATCGATGGGTCAATTCGGTTATTGATCAGAAGATAGATCAATCCACGGGTCCTTTGAAGCTTTCCACCGAGGTAGCAAGCCTAAAGAGCCTCTCGCCAATGAACGAATATGAATCGATAGCTACCAGACCACTTTTCGACGAAGATCGAAAACCGGCCAGGCAAGTGATTGTAGCGAAAAAGATTGAGAAAAAGGTTGTCAGGAAAGATCTGGTAATCCAGGCATTAGGAATCGCGCTTGTCGGTGATAAATTCCTGGCAGTAATAAAAGATTTAAAGACCGGAAAAGTACTGAGATTGAGAATTAACGATAGTATCTATGGCTGGAAACTATCGGGTGTATCTGAAAATAGTTTGATTTTTTCCAGGGCGGATTTAGAAAAAATCATAAAATTTAGAAATAATTGAGGAATAAATATGGACAATATAATGAATCGATATTGTTGTAGTCACTTCCATAAAATCAGCAGTATTTTGTTAATTGTATTGTTAACGGGTTGCGCCTTTCCAGGTCCTGATGCCAAGGTCTCACTCAATTCCGGTGTCTCGCCAAAAGCAGACAACTTTCTCGATCAGGGTCGTTTAGCTTCCGGCAAAGAAAGTGGCATGGGATCAGATCTCGATCCAGTCCTTAAATACGGAAATGAAAAGATAGTTAATAAACCGAAAAAAAGAAAATACAGCAGTAAAAAAGGTGGGTTTAGTCTGGATTTTGTCAATATAGCAATATCTGAATTTGCATCGGTCGTGTTCACAGAAATGCTCCATAAAAATTATGTATTGGATAATTCGATTAAAGGTGATGTGACGGTGCAAACTCAGGGCCAGGTTAATTCGGCTCAACTATTGACTATCGTTGAGAGTGTATTGGCTTCAAAAAATGCGGTAATGATTGCTCGTGAAGGCCATTTTGATTTAATTCCGCTTTCAAAAGCGAAAAAATATTCATTAAAACCCGAGCTATATAGTGCACGTAATGTTAAACCGGGTTACCGAATGGTTATCGTGCCGGTCAATTTTGTTAATCCGGAGGATTTAAAAGCCATTCTGGAGTCGGTCGCCCCCGGCGCAGGTCATATGAAAATCGATAAAGATAGCCGCTCTGTTGTGATTACCGGTACCGAACAGGAAATTGCAAATGTTGTCGATGCAGTACAAATATTTGATGTCAGTTGGCTCGAATCGAAATCAATCGCTTTGCTGCCGGTTAAAAATACCAAAGCATCGATTATCAAAAAAGAAATTGACAAAATTCTGGCAAGTCAGAATCCCACTCATCAAATCGTATTAGAGACGTTTGAACGTTTCAATGCGTTGTTGATTGTAGCAAGGCAGAAAAAAGAAGTTGATGCAGTGCGAAACTGGCTGAAAATTCTGGATATAGAAGTACCTACCGCCGATACACGATTATTCGTTTATAAAGTACAAAACCGAAAGGCCAGCGAACTTGCCGATATGCTCAATGGAATTTTCGGCGAAGGTGGGGGTACCTCGGTCGGCTCAAAAGCCAATGCCAATGATAAAACTGCTTCGACCAAAGAGGTTGTGGTCACCAATAAAAAAGCAGCGAAAATTGCAGAGGTGTCTGGAAAAAAATCCGATACGCTGAAAATCGTTGCGGACGAAACCAATAATTCTATCGTAATTCTCGCGAAAAAATCGGAATTCCAGAGTATAAAAAGTGTAATTGGAGAGCTTGATGTACTGCCATTGCAGGTCTTAATCGAGGTGTCTATTGTGGAAGTTACCTTATCTGACGAGCTCAGTTACGGTGTCGAGTGGTTTTTGCGACATAACGGCATTAATAATAATTTAGATGCAGAGTCTACTCTGGATGTTAATGCGGGAGCCGGAATTGGCGCTATTGTGCCGGGGTTTTCATTTTTGCTGAGTGGTTCCGGATCTCTGGTACAGGCGGTTTTTAATACACTCGCAGCGGAATCAAAGCTGAATGTATTGTCTAGTCCGTCTTTAATGGCATTAGATAATCACACCGCTACTATACGGGTTGGTAATCAGCAACCGGTGCAGGTTGCATCGGCGAGGTCTACCAATAATGACGTACTGACACAATCCATCGAATTTAAAAGTACGGGTGTCTTACTCTCTGTTACACCTCGAGTCAATTCGGGTGGTCTGGTTACCATGGAACTGAGTCAGGAAGTAACTGATGTGGGTGGAATAGACGATGCAACGGGGCAACGAAGTTTTCTGCAGCGGAATATTAATAGTACCGTTGCGGTTCAGGACGGCCGGACCATCGTTCTCGGCGGGTTGATAACTGAAAATTACGTCGAATCCGAAAGTGGTATCCCGGGTGCCTATAAATGGCCGATCATTGGCGGCCTCTTTGGTAAATTGTCCAAGTCCAAAGTGAAGCGAGAACTGATTGTTCTCATTACGCCTAAAGTTATTTTTAATCACGAAAATGCTTCAAATATTACTCAGGAATATGCTGAAAAAATGCAATTGCTGAAGTCGTCGCTGAAAACTACCCATTAAATGAGCTCGTTTTAGTTTGGTTGTTTTATGAAAATAACAAGTATATATATTGCAGATGTGGAAACAATTTTCGTAGATTGTCTAGCCCCGAGGCTGGAGGCATCCGGTCAGTTTGAAGTGGTAGGCACCAGCGCTAGCGGTGCTACTACCTACAATGAAATTAGAACCTTACTTCCAGATCTGCTCATAACGGAGCTGAATCTAGGTGAATTAGGGGGTATAAACCTGATTCGAAAAATAAAAGCCAGTGGATTACCGACAAAAGTTCTGTTGCTGTCGACCGATGTATCACCTGCGGTAATCCATAAAGCGCTGAGTGCAGGCGTCGATGGGATTATATTGAAATATGATCATTATTCGTTATTAACCGAAGCAATTTCCGTAATTCATCAACGGAAATTCCTTAGTCCGGGCATTTCCGACCCCCTGGTTAATAACTTCCTTAATTACAATATCGAACCTCATAACCAAAAGACAACGCCCTTATCAGACAGGGAAGAACAGGTCGCAAAATTGATCGGTGATGGCGTAAGCAGTAATGAAATAGCCGATATCCTTTCTATCAGCGCCAAGACTGTGAGCAAGCATCGCAGTAATATTTTTCGAAAGTTAAGTATAAAAAATACTGCCCAACTGGTCCGATATGTTTATGAAAACAATCTGGTCGGGTAGTTGTTTTGTTAAAAAATGCGCATGGAAGTCTCATTGGAAAATGTAAATGTGAGATTGATTAAATTATTATTCCAGGTAGTCGATATAGATTGGCAGGATATGAATGATATTTGATCAAAAACAATTCCGGAACAAGATGAAAATTCTGCTGGTCGAGGACAACCATAATTTGGCCTTAAATATTACTGATTATTTTGAAAGCAAAGACTTTGTGGTTGACTATGCAGCGAATGGAGTGACCGCATTGAATTTGGCGCTAACCCATGACTACGATGCCATACTGCTTGATATCATGTTACCGGGGTTAGACGGTTTTAGTTTCTGTCAACAGTTACGAGATACCGCAGACAAGGATACTCCTATCATCATGCTGACAGCCAAAGACACCGAAAAAGATAAATTAACCGGATTCAGGGCCGGTACGGATGACTATGTTGTCAAACCATTTTCATTACCCGAACTGGAAGCCCGTTTGATCGCATTGACTAGAAGGGCAAAGCAGCCGACCTGGAGTAAAAAAGAACTCGTCGTTGCGGATCTGATATACAATTCGTCAACGATGAGTTTAAAGCGCGGAAATACTAATCTCTCTTTAAAGCCGGTTCCTCGAAAAATATTGGTCATGCTGATGCAGAATGCAGGACGTGTGGTCACTCGCCAGGAAATAGAGCACGAAATCTGGAGCGATTTCCCGCCTGATAGTGAAGTATTACGTTCCCATATTTACGCGATTCGAAACGAATTAAATAAAAACGGTTCCATTAATCTAGTACATACCGTCCGGGGGGTGGGATACATCATTGGAGAATCAGAGTAACAAATACAGGCTACACAGCCGGGTAACTATAATATTTCTTGTCATTGCGGTCGTCTCTACCCTGGTATACCTGGGCGCGACTCTGGCTATCGTCAAAAAGTTCGAAGCGGTCATGTTAGCGACGATGGCAGGGCACGAGTTAGACGAACTCCTCGTCGATCTCAGTAATGATCCACAGGCCCCTCTGCCAAAAACAGCCTCGGTAAACGCCTATCTACTGAGTCGGGCTGAGCAAAAACCGATCCCGGAATACCTCAATAATCTGGAACCAAATATATACAGTGATATTCGTTACGGAGGCAGAATTTATCAGGTGGCGATAGTAGATCTGGGTACGGATCGATTATTTATTCAGTTTGATATAACCGAGGTATTCCGATACCAGTCGATGCTCATAAAGCTGTTAATCATTGGTGGGCTTTTTTCAGCAGTTGTTCTGGTGTTATCCGGTTTCTGGCTTTCCCGAAAATTTCTTTTACCCGTCAGTAATCTGGCTGAAGAAGTGGCGAATATTAATCCTACTGAATTGAATATACATATCGAAAAGAATTACCAGAACTATGAAGTAGGCGTCATTGCCCGATCGATTGATGATTTTCTGGAAAGAATGAGTGATTTCGTTGAACGCGAACAATCGTTTGCTGCCGCTGTCAGTCACGAATTACGGACTCCGGTTTCTGTGATTGCGACTGCCACTGACTTACTCGAGCTAAAAGGAATTAATGACAATCAGAAGGGGGCGGTTAGCAGGATAAAAGATTCGACCGATTACATGGCTAAAGTCATCGAGTCACTTTTATTTTTCGCAAGAAATACCCATGGCGCTGTAGAAAAAACATTGCCGGAAGTTGCGCTTCATGAAATATTCCCGACTATCTTGCAACAATACCAACAACAGGCAGCTGACAAAAATCTATCCCTGGAGCTCAAAATTGATTCCGGGGTGAGAACCCGAATGGCTGAGAGCCACCTGGAAATTATTCTAGGTAATTTAGTTCGCAATGCTCTGACTAATACAACGGAAGGTGCAGTTCGGGTTGAACTGCGTGAAGGCGGATTTTCGGTAACTGACACCGGGTACGGCATCGCATCCCATGAAATAGATTTAATAGTCACCCGTAATTATCATAGCGAGGACAGCATGGGCTGTGGGCTGGGGCTCTATCTGGTTAAAAATATCTGTGATATTTATGGATTGAAGCTGGAAGTAGAAAGTACTGTAGGCGAAGGCTCTAAATTTGTAGTTGAATTTCCTGATAGCATTCCGATCAGAGAAAACCATAATCCGGGCTAATTGTTTAATAATTCGGTTCCGGGCATCCGGTTATTAGAGCAGGTCGACGAAATCACCGTCGCCGAGTTCAATCCGTTGCTGGATTACCTGTGGCCGGACTGGATGGATGATATTCGGTAATATTGTCTGCCAATGCCGGTTATGTAGATACCACGGCGCTTTAAATGCAGTAGGCTTGATCATTGTGAATAGTTCGGATTGTATTTGTGCAACTTTTTGGCTAGCCTTCGCTATCTTTTTATTTTGAAGTACAAATGTCGGACACGGCACTCCTGCAAATCAATGATTTAACCTGTATTCGCGATGACCGGGTGCTCTTCGAGCATCTTAATTTGTCGTTGGATATTGGGCAAATGCTATTGGTGGAAGGACGAAACGGCAGCGGGAAAACCAGTTTGTTACGCATTCTTACGGGTTTAACGTTAGCCGACGAAGGCGATATTCTGTGGGACGGGCAATCGATTTCCAGGCTCACCGCCGACTATTATGAGCAGGTTAACTATGTCGGCCATCACGATGGCGTTAAGCGCGAGCTCACCTGCCTGGAAAATTTGCGCCTGGTGCGGGCTATGGGTAAACCGTCTGAACTGGATCTGGACGATGCGCTCGAACGGGTTAATCTGTATCGTTATGGTGATACGCCTGTGAGTAATCTCTCGGCAGGACAGAAGCGTCGCCTGGCGCTGTCTCGCTTACTGGTAGCAGATTCGAAGTTATGGATACTGGATGAGCCATTTACTTCGCTGGACAAGAAAAGCATGGCCAGTTTTGAGACCATGTTTGAACAGCATTTACGGCAAAATGGCATGATCGTAATGACTTCTCATCATGATATCGACATGTCAGAATCGAACTTGCTGCGCCTGAATTTGTCAGAATGAATCGACTGTCACTAACACAGGCATTTATCTTTTTGTTACGTCGCGATCTCACGCTGGTATTTCGAAATCGCGCTGAGTTTGCCAATCCGCTGCTATTTTTTGTACTGGTGATTACCTTGTTTCCTCTGGCGATTGGTGCGATACCTGAATTACTGGCGCGCATTGCCCCCGGCATTATCTGGGTTGCCGCGCTTCTGGCAGCGATGTTATCACTGGACAGTATTTTCAGGTCTGATTTTGAAGACGGTTCACTGGAGCAATTGCTGCTGAGTGCGCATCCCATGCCGGTACTGGTGTTGGCTAAAGTCTGTGCACACTGGTTGGTAACCGGATTGCCACTGCTGGTGATGGCGCCTGTTTTGGCAGAAATGCTGGGTATGCCGGGAGAAGCACGGGGCATTCTGCTACTCACGATATTAATAGGTACGCCGGTGCTCAGTATGATCGGCTCGATTGGTGTGGCGTTGACGATTGGACTGCGGAAAGGTGGTATAATTCTGTCGCTTCTGGTGTTGCCTTTATACGTACCGATTTTGATTTTTGCAGCCAGTGCCATTGAAGGCGCGGCGTCGGGCCTGGACGTGTCGGCGCAGATATATATGTTGCTGGCTTTTCTGTTTCTGGCGGTATCGTTATCGCCCTGGGCGACGGCAGCGGCGCTTCGAATGAGTATGAGTTAGGAAAAACGATTATTATGTTTTTATGGTTTCATAAATTAGGTTCTCCGCCCCACTTTTACCGTATCGCGGGCAGGTGGATTCCCTGGTTAACTGGTCTATTTACTATCTTACTGCTGAGTGGCTTATATGGTGGCCTGGTTCTAGCGCCGGCAGACTACCAGCAAGGCGAAAGTTATCGCATTATATTCATACATGTGCCGGCGGCCTGGATGTCATTATTTATTTATGTAACGATGGCGTTCTGCGGCGTGGTTATCCTGGTCTGGCGGATGAAACTCGCCGAAGTGGTGTTGATTAGCAGCGCGCCTATAGGTGCGAGCTTTACTTTTTTGGCGTTGGTTACAGGCTCGCTTTGGGGTAAACCCATGTGGGGAACCTGGTGGGTCTGGGATGCGCGTCTGACCTCTGAATTAATCCTGCTATTTTTATATCTCGGTGTGATCGGCTTACACAGTGCAATTGACGACAAGCGTGTCGCATCCCGTGCAGTGGCAATTCTCGCCATCGTCGGTGTCGTCAATATTCCAATCATTCACTATTCTGTCGAGTGGTGGAATTCGCTGCATCAGGGGCCAACTGTGACAAAGTTTGACAAACCTTCTATTTATTGGAGCATGCTAATTCCGTTATTATTAATGGCACTCGCTTTTCAGACTTATTATGTCCTGGCCCTGTTTCAGCGTTGCAGGGGAGAATTGTTACAGCGAGAGCGCAATAGTAAATGGGTCGAGGATCTCGGCGGGAGCAATTAATGTCGGAATTTTTAAATATGGGTGGATACGCCACCTATGTCTGGCCATCCTACGGGCTGGCTGCATTGGTATTATGGTTAAACTGGTATCTACCCAGTCGTCAACACCAGCAGTTATTACGTCAGTTACAACGTCGCCGTCGGGACGCAGGAGAATAGTATGACACCGGCACGCAAAAAGCGCCTCGCGCTGATCGGACTAATGGTAGGCGGTATCGCAGTAGGATTAACCTTTGCACTAAAAGCGCTGGATGAGAATATTATGTTCTTTTTCACGCCGACCGAAGTGTCTGAAGGCAAAGCACCGAAGAACGGTCTGTTTCGTATGGGTGGCATGGTGGTTACCGGCAGCGTCAGTCGCCCCGGTGACGGACTGACGGCACAGTTTGACTTGACCGATAACGGTAAGCAGGTGACAGTTCGTTATACTGGCATATTGCCTGATCTTTTCCGTGAGGGGCAGGGCATTATTGCCAACGGCAAGATTGGCGGCGATGGTGTTTTTATCGCGCAGGAAGTATTGGCCAAGCACGATGAAAATTACATGCCGCCAGAAGTGGCTGAAGCCCTGAAGAAAACCAGTGAAACTACAGTTTATACCAATTAAATCTGTATTAGACGAGAAAATTTATGATTCCTGAAATCGGTCACTTTGCACTCATTATTGGTCTCTGCGTAGCGACATTGCTAGCCGTTGTACCACTTGCCGGCGCCAGTCTCGGTATTTCTCGCTGGATTGCGATGGCGAAACCGGCAGCGATAACACAGCTACTGTTTATTGGAATTTCATATGCCTGTCTAACCTGGTCATTCCTGCAGAATGATTTTTCCGTTTTGTATGTTGCGATGAATTCGAATTCCGAATTGCCACTAATTTATCTCATTTCAGGTGTTTGGGGCGCACACGAGGGTTCGTTATTGCTGTGGTCTCTCATCCTTTCCTTGTGGACTGCGGCAGTTGCCGTATTCAGTCCGAGCGTACCGCATATTATGCGGGCACGGGTACTCGGTGTGCTCGGATTGGTGAGCATGGGCTTTTTGCTATTTATCATTATCACTTCGAACCCTTTTGAACGACTGTTACCGGGGGCAGCCGAAGGGCGCGATTTGAATCCATTGTTGCAGGATATCGGTCTGGCGATTCATCCGCCGATGCTCTATATCGGTTACGTCGGATTTTCGGTGGCTTTCGCTTTTGCGATCGCCGCGTTGATGTCTGGTCAGATCGATTCGGCCTGGGCGCGATGGTCGCGACCCTGGACCAACGTCGCCTGGTTGTTTCTGACGCTGGGTATAGCGCTGGGTAGTTGGTGGGCTTACTACGAGCTCGGCTGGGGTGGCTGGTGGTTCTGGGACCCTGTAGAAAACGCCTCGTTTATGCCCTGGTTGGTAGGCACCGCACTAATGCATTCGCTGGCAATTACCGAGAAGCGTGGCACCTTCAAAGCCTGGACAGCGTTGCTGGCGATCTTTGCGTTTTCTCTCAGTTTATTGGGTACCTTCCTGGTGCGCTCGGGTGTTTTGACATCGGTGCATGCTTTCGCCAGTGATCCAGAACGGGGAATATTTATACTGGCATTTCTCGGATTTGTGGTAGGCGGTTCGCTGACACTATATGCCTGGCGAGCGCCTTCGTTGAAAAGCGCTGCTCAAACGCAACTGGTATCACGCGAAACTGCATTATTGTTAAATAATATATTTCTCGCCGTCGCTGCAGCAGCGATCTTGCTTGGTACCTTGTATCCAATTGCCGTAGATGCAATGGGTAGCAAAATATCGGTGGGTCCTCCTTATTTCAATATTGTATTTTTGATGCTGACAGCACCTCTGGGCGTACTCATCGGAATCGGTATGCTAATCCGGTGGAAGAGTGATACGACAAACCGATTGATTGCTAAATTAAAATGGCCGGCACTTTGCGTATTAGTCCTGGGCTTATTATTGAGTTTTACTTTGTCCGAGTGGAAATGGAAGGCCTTTGTCGGTTTATCCATGTCTTTGTGGATTGTCGCCAGTATTG
>CAZYYM010000056.1:0-21441 GCA_964651385.1 uncultured Gammaproteobacteria bacterium
TGGCTTTCGGTACGGGGGGGCACCCGACGACCAGTCTTTGTCTTGCCTGGTTGGCAAACCATACGATTAACAATCTGACAATCGTCGACTATGGTTGTGGTTCCGGAATACTGGCAGTTGCGGCCTGCAAACTCGGCGCAAAAAATGTCATCGGTGTCGACATCGACCCGCAGGCACTGGAGGCGAGCCGTCATAATGCCCTGAGAAACAACATTCATCCGGATCGGTTTCCATTGTATTTACCCGATCAACTGGATCCAGTCAGGGTTGATTTATTGATTGCCAATATTCTTTCCGGCCCGTTGATCCGACTGGCCAAGACCTTCGCCACGCTGGTAAAGCCCGGAGGAAAATTATTGCTTTCAGGCATTCTCCATGGACAAACGGATGAGATACAATTCGCCTATCAACCTTTTTTCGAGCTCGATCCAGTTAGTGCTAAAGAAGACTGGATCAGGGTAACGGGAACCCGAAGACATGCCTAAAAAAACCCATCTAGGCGACGTTATGGAAACCTGCTGTCCACATTGCAGCTCACACTTTCGTATTACCGACAATCAATTACAGGCTGCGCTCGGCAGGGTCAAATGCGGTGAGTGCCGCATGATATTCAATGCCTTGCAATCGTTGAAAAGTTTCGAGGGTGTATTGCCGGCAGATTATCAAATATCTTCACCCGTGCAGAATAAGCCCGACCTGGCGCAGGATTTGGATATCAGGGCGGAGCCTAAGCCACCCGACTCTGAACTCAGCCTGCATGAGGCCATGTACGGTCATAAACGAAACAGTCTGGCACATTTCTCCCCTTTCCTCTGGTTTCTCGGCATTCTGGTTCTCATCGTAACTGGCATTGCCCAGTCCGTATTCTACCAACGCTACCAACTCATTGATCAACCACGCTTTCAGCAACAGGTGTTGACGCTCTGTAAGCTGCTTCCCTGCGGCGATTCGCAATTTTCCAGTATCCGACAGATCAAGCTGCTCGAACGCAACGTCTTCACCCATCCCGTGACTTCAAATGCGCTAATGGTCACGGGCTCATTTGTCAATCAGGCCCCCTTCATTCAGAAATTACCCAATATGCTGGTCAGTCTGTTTGATATCAAAGGTGTTCTAATTGCTAATCGACTTTTTGAGCCTTCAGAATATCTTCAGGAAGGGAAAAATAGAACCACAGCAGAAAGCGATAAACCGGTTCAGTTTCGACTTGAAATAGTCGATCCCGGAACGGATGCTTTGACTTATGAGTTTGAGTTTTTTGAGGAAAGAAAAACCGCCACGGAAAATAAAATGTAGGTAGATGCCTCAATTTATAACTTCATCACACAGACTGCGGCCCACCACAAAAACTTTCTTATGCATCCAGCTCAAGACTTAAAATCACTTCAAACGTGACCGTGTACAGCATCAGTTTATCAACCGGTGCCCTTCTCACCACATAAACCGCACTAATACCCGCATTTAAATATCCAGCTTTGATGGGAAGGAATAGCGTTAAATTGCCTGCTATACTCGTTGATTTCCTCAGGCTCTTGCTCGGGTATCAAACACTATCTGCTGATCAACGTGGACTTAAAAACGCGATTATTCAAACTCCTGCCATTCATGCGCTGGGGTCGAAATCTGACACCGGATATGGTCAGGGCAGACATGCTGGCTGGTCTCACCGGCGCAGCAATTGTTTTACCTCAAGGAGTTGCATTTGCTGCGATTGCAGGTATGCCTCCCGAGTATGGTCTTTATACCAGTATGATTCCTGCCATAATCGCTTCCCTGTTCGGTTCGTCCTGGCACCTCGTATCCGGACCGACGACTGCGGCTTCAATCGTGATGTTTTCCTCATTGAGCACCCTGGCCGCACCAGGCAGTCCGGAATATATTTCACTGGCGATTACACTTGCCTTTATGGTGGGCATCATGCAATTGGTCATGGGCCTGGTTCGGCTGGGTTCGCTGGTTAATTTTATTTCGCACTCGGTGGTGATTGGCTTTACCGCAGGCGCCGCCTGTCTTATCGCCGCCAAGCAGGCAAAAACTTTTTTTGGTTTCGACGTCGTTCAGTACGAGCATTGGGTTGAGACGGTGGGATATCTCTGGTCATACTGGGATCAGTTTCACCCGATGGTGATGCTCGTGGGTTGTATTACGCTGTTAACGGGAATAGCTGCACAGAAGAGATTAAAAAGCCTGGGCATGATCGTAGCACTCATTGCAGGTAGCTGTTCAGCTGTGCTTTTTAACGCCATATTTGGGGAGGAAACCACTCGTATTTTAATGGTTGGGGCTTTACCGCAGCAACTACCACCCCTATCGGCACCAGACCTTTCTCTCGATGTATTGCGTGATCTCGCTTCGTTAGCATTGGCTATGACTCTGTTCGCGTTAACGGAAGCTATATCCATTGCACGATCTATATCGGTACGCTCGGGTCAACCCGTAGAGGGTAATCAGGAATTTATCGGGCAGGGTTTATCGAATGTTATCGGCAGCTTCTTCTCCGCTTATGTGGCTACCGGCTCATTTAATCGCAGTGGCGCTAATTACGATGCCGGTGCGCGTACGCCGCTTGCCGCAGCACTCGCCGGGGTACTTCTAATTATCCTGGTTTTACTTGTTGCGGACTTAACAAACTATCTACCAAGGGCGGCTGTCGCAGGTCTACTAATTTTAGTTGCCTGGCGGCTGATCAATTTCGCGCAGATTCGTAAAATACTCACTGCTGACAAAAACGAGGCAATGGTGTTACTGGTGACTTTCTTCAGCACGCTGTTCCTGGAACTCGACTTCGCTATCCTGCTTGGTGTCATCCTATCCCTGATGATTTTCCTGCGAAAAACTTCCAGACCGAAATTATTACCTCGCGTTCCCCTAAACGATGACAAACGGCGAAAATTTGTCACCAGCACCTCGTTGCCGGAGTGCCCTCAATTGAAAATTCTGCGCCTCGAGGACTCACTTTATTTCGGTTCGGTCGCACACGTCGGTGAACTGCTGCGGCTTTATCGCGATCATTACCTGGAACAGACTCATTTACTCCTACTGACCAAAGGCATTAATCAAATAGATGTTGCCGGTGCTGAATTGCTCGTCCACGAAGCACACGAACGCCGTAATATCGGGGGTGATTTATATTTATACCGTTTAAAAGAAAGTGCCAGCAGGGTCATGGAAAAAGGCGGTTATCTCGATGAGATCGGCACCGACAATATATTTGATTCAAAGGATGCGGCAATCAGTGGTATATTTAAACGGCTCGATAAAAGTATCTGCGCCAGATGCCAAAATCGGATTTTTGTCGAATGCAAGACACTCGACCTAACGAAAAAAAAGTAACCCGACTCCATTTGATTCATGTCTTTCCAGATCGGCCCGTACCATTTTAGCAACCGACTGGTTGCGGCCCCCATGGCAGGTGTAAGCGATCGGCCATTTCGTGAGTTATGCCGCACGCTAGGTGCCGGCATGACGGTATCAGAAATGATTACCAGCCGACCGGATTTACGCGAAAGCCGCAAAACCCGCTTGCGTCGGGATCATTCCGGTGAGCCAGGACCCGTTATTGTTCAGATTGCCGGCGGTATCCCTGCTATGATGGCCGATGCCGCACGCTTCAACATCGACCAGGGCGCCCAGATCATCGATATCAATATGGGTTGCCCTGCAAAAAAGGTTTGTAAGGTTGACGCCGGGTCGGCTCTGTTATGCGATATAAATCTGGTCGCCGATATACTCCGCAGTGTGGTTAACGCAGTGGAGGTACCTGTCACACTCAAGATCCGAACCGGCTGGTCACGAGACCGTCGTAATGCTGTCGAAGTCGCTCGTATCGCTGAAGATTGTGGAATCCAGGCATTAACCATCCATGGCCGCACACGGGAAGATAAATATTTCGGTGATGCCGAATACGATACGATCCGCCAGGTAAAGAAGCTGATAAATATACCGGTTATTGCCAACGGTGATATCGACTCCGTAAAAAAAGCCAAAATGGTCATGGACTTCACCGCCGCTGATGCTATTATGATAGGCCGTGTAGCGCAGCAGCGTCCTTGGATTTTTCAGCAGATCGATCATTATTTATCGAGCCGACTGTTACAAGAAGAACCATCGATCGAACAAAAAATGGAATGGTTACAACACCATTTAAAAAATTTATATGCGTTTTACGGTGAGTTTCAGGGGGTCAAAATCGCGCGTAAACATATCAATTGGCAATTAGCTTCATTTACAGGTTATCAATCAGTAAAGCCTGTATTGATGCAGATTACATGCGCCGACACACAATTAAAATTTATAGAAGGATACTTCGAACAATTATTATCTGAAGCACGCGCAATGGCTTCATAAATAATCGAAATATCGGGCAAACCAGTGGTTATTTTTCGGTGAAGAGTAAAAAGCAATCAAATACCTTGCAACAGTCTGTAGAACAGGCGATCAGGACATACCTGACCGATCTGGATGGCGAAATTCCCTGTAACTTGTTTGATACCGTGATCGCAGAAATTGAACAACCAATGTTGCAAACCGTACTCAAATATTGCAATCACAATCAGTCAAAAACCGCAACTTATCTGGGAATTAACCGGGGTACCTTGCGTAAAAAACTTAAACAATATCAAATCGATGCAGTAGTGACAGAAAAATAATACTTTTCGGTTATGCGCTATTAGATATATTGAAAAACTCAACCTTCGGATCCAGCCCTTAACATGCCTCTATCTGGTTTGATCAGTTATAATCGCGTTTTTTTTCAAGTCCAACCAACATGACCCAGTCTACCCAAGTTATATCACGTGCGCTTTTGAGTGTTTCCGACAAATCAGGCATTATTGAACTAGCAGACGCCCTGCACGCCAGAGGCGTTGAACTTTTATCCACCGGTGGCACCGCCAAACTCATAGCAGAGGCAGATTTACCAGTCACCGAAATCGGTGACTATACCGGTTTTCCTGAAATGATGGCCGGGCGAGTTAAAACTCTGCACCCAAAAGTTCATGGCGGCATTCTCGCTCGTCGTGGTATAGACGAAGCGGTCATGGCTAAATACGACATCAAACCAATCGACATGGTGGTCATAAATCTCTACCCTTTCCAGTCCACTGTCGCCAATCCCGACTGCAGTTTCGACGATGCCATCGAGCATATCGATATCGGGGGTCCGGCTATGGTTCGCGCTGCAGCAAAAAATCACGCCAGCGTTACTGTCGTAGTCGACCCGGATGACTACAGCGGGATTCTCGACGACATGGATAACAACCGGGGTACCGTCAGCGAAAAAATGCGATTTTCACTCGCTATCAAGGCTTACGAGCATACCGCCAGCTATGATGGCGCTATCGCCAATTACTTTGGCCGTATGGTACAGAGAGAAGAAGACAGTCGATTCCCCCGCACCATCAATTTTCAGTTTCAGCACGCCCAGGGTATGCGTTACGGTGAGAATCCGCATCAAAAAGCGGCGTTTTATACTGAAGCCGGTATCGAGGAAGCCAGTGTTGCCACAGCAAAACAGCTACAGGGTAAGGAATTGTCCTACAACAATATTGCCGATACGGATGCAGCGCTAGAATGTGTCAAACAGTTCGAGCAACCCGCCTGCGTTATTGTCAAACACGCCAATCCCTGTGGTGTCGCGGTCGACGAAAATATCCACGATGCCTATCAACGCGCTTTCAGCACCGATCCCGAATCGGCCTTTGGGGGTATTATCGCCTTTAACCGTAAGCTCGACGCCAAGACTGCACAATCGATTATCGACCGCCAGTTTGTCGAGGTTATCATTGCGCCCGAGGTTGACGAAGAGGCCAATGCTAAAATATCCAACAAAGAAAATGTACGTCTGCTTTGTTGCGGCCAATGGCAAAATGCTGCCTATCGGCTCGACTATAAGCGAGTGAATGGCGGTCTGTTAGTGCAGGATGCTGATGCCTGGTTGACCAACAAACTCGAAATCGTCACAGTACTCAAACCCAATGATGCACAAATGCAAGATTTATTGTTCGCCTGGCAGGTTGCCAAATTCGTCAAATCAAACGCTATCATCTATGCCCATAACAATATGACGATCGGCGTCGGCGCTGGACAGATGTCACGCATTAACAGCGCCCGTATCGCCGGTATCAAAGCCGAACACGCCAATCTCGAAGTAGTCGGCTCAGTCATGGCATCCGACGCGTTCTTCCCGTTCAGAGACGGGATCGATGCCGCTAACGAAGCCGGTATCAGAGCCATCATTCAGCCCGGCGGGTCAATGCGCGACGACGAAGTCATCGTCGCTGCGAACGAGCATGGCATGAGCATGGTGTTTACCGGTATGCGCCACTTCAGGCACTAAACTATTGAGAATTAAGCCATGAATATACTGGTAGTTGGTGGAGGCGGTCGCGAACACGCGTTGGCCTGGAAGGCAGCACAGTCACCTTTGGCAAAGCAGGTATTTGTGGCGCCCGGAAATGCAGGCACTGCGCTTGAACCATCTTTAACCAACATCGATATCGGTGCTGAAGATATCTCCACACTGCTAGCTTTCGCACAAAAGGAATCAATTGAATTGACCATTGTCGGTCCCGAAGCTCCATTGGTCAATGGTATCGTCGACAGCTTTGAGCAAGCTGGACTGCGCATCTTCGGTCCGAGAGCCGTCGCAGCACAGCTCGAGGGCTCAAAAACCTTTACCAAAGACTTCCTCGATCGATTCGGTATTCCAACAGCGGCTTACCAGAGTTTTACCGAAATCGGCCCTGCAATCGAATACGTCAGGCAGCAGGGCACACCGATTGTAGTCAAAGCGGACGGCCTCGCCGCTGGTAAAGGCGTTATCATTGCCGATAACGAAGAACAAGCCGTCGGTGCGATTCGCGACATGCTCGCTGGCAACGCATTCGGTGAAGCTGGGCATCGGGTTGTCGTCGAAGCTTTTCTTTGTGGTGAGGAGGCCAGTTTTATTTGTATGGTCGACGGTGAAGAGGTACTACCGATGGCAAGCTCGCAGGACCACAAAGCTCGTGACAATGGTAATACCGGTCCGAATACCGGAGGCATGGGCGCCTACTCGCCTGCTCCGGTCGTTACCGATGAAATCGAAGCGCAAGTGATGCAGAATATCATTATGCCAACCGTTCGAGGCATGGTGAGTGAAGGCGCTCACTATCGCGGTTTTCTATATGCTGGTTTGATGATCGATCCACAGGGTAAAACCAAGGTACTGGAATATAACTGCCGATTTGGCGACCCCGAAACACAGCCGATTATGATGCGATTGCAATCCGATCTGGTTGCGCTTTGTATCGCCGCCTGCGACGGGGAACTTGGCAAGCAAACAGCCGTATGGGATGAACGCGCAAGCCTCGGAATTGTGCTCGCTGCCAAAGGATACCCTGATAGCTATGTGAAAGGCCAGGCTATAGTTGATATTCCAGACGAGACCGATGCAACAAAGGTCTTTCATGCAGGAACGATTCTGGACAACCAAAACAACGTCGTCAGTAATGGCGGGCGGGTGCTTTGTGCGGTAGCACTTGGTGAGACCATCGCAAAAGCCAGGTCCGATGCTTATGCACTGGCGGGACAAATCAACTGGGAAGGCGCTTATTATAGAACCGATATCGGTTGTAAGGGTATTAGCTAAAACTTCAATGCTGCACTGCTCTGTTGGACATTCATATAAAACAGAATTATTCTTGATCGTGATTCCTTCGATTCCCTCCCGACTGTAAAACTAGACTGGGAAGATTGCATGCATGATATAGCATTGGATTTACTGATCCTACTCGGTGGGGTGTGGTTAGTCGCAGTCACTTTACGTCCGCTCGGTCTGCCAACCATCATGGGCGAATTAATCGTCGGTGTCGTGCTGGGTCCTGCTGTCCTGGGTCTGATTGAGCCGGGCGAACTCATCCAGTTACTGGCTGAAATCGGTATTTTCTTTCTCATGTTTCATGCCGGGGTTGAGACCCAGCCGGTAGAATTTTTCCAGGCCTTAAAAAAATCGCTAGGTGTTGCGGTAGTTGGTGCTATCGTGCCCTTCGCGGTCAGTTTCGGTATTGCCCTGTTGTTTGGAATGGATTTGGTAGGCGCTACTTTCGTCGGCTTGACCATGACCGCAACTGCGGTAGTCATTACACTTAAGAGCCTGAAAGATCTCGGCCTGGTCAATACTCAGGTCGCTCGCGTCATTATCGCCAGTTGCGTGATCGACGATTTATTGACTCTGATTTTCTTTGGATTGGTAATCGGCGTACTGTCAGGCGGCGAATTTGAACCTATGACGATCTTTATCACCCTGGGTAAAGTGATCGGCTTCGCTATTGTAGCCGGGTTATTGGGGCGCTTTGTTTATCCCCTTTTGTCGTTACCATTTCGTTCTGAAGGCGGCAAGGGTTTCACATTTGTTTTGGTCATGGCCCTCGCAATGGGCCTATTCGCAGAATCGATAGGATTACATATTATTCTGGGCGCCTATGTCGCAGGTTTATTCTTTGAAGAAAAGGTGGCCCATCCCAATCTGGTTCGCATCGTCAAAGACCGGGCTTATGGCATTGCCTATTCATTCCTGGGCCCGATATTCTTTATTTCACTGGGTTTTTCCATCACCTTCGATATTTCTATTTCAAACGTCATCTTTATCATAGTATTGACGCTTGCGGTCATTGTGGGACAGACCGTTAGCGCCGGGGGCATGGCAATACGGATGGGATTATCTGGCCGCGAAGCGTTGACAGTCGGTGTCGGCATGTGTGGTCGTGCTGAGATAGCATTCATTCTTGCATCTCTGGCGCTGGCACAGGGCGCAATTGACCAGCCCGCATTTTCAGCACTGATATTTACCGCCTTCCTGTTAAATTTGTTCACACCATTAGCCCTGAAAGGCTGTGCGATCATGCTGGAAGGCAAGGCAACACCTCAGGCAGACGCTACCAGCGGGCTCATTCAGATTGACAAATTCGATTCCCCGCTTGTTGAGGAATATCACTACGAAGGAAAACTGTTACACGAATTGGCCGATCTGGACGATGCAGTGGTCATCTACGGCTATGGCCCGGAAATCGTTTCTTTAATGGAGAAACTCGAAAGTGGGAATATACCAACGCTGGTCATAGAGGAAAACGAAACCGTAGCACGTCGCTTACAGGCTCGTGGCATACATGTTGTTCACGCATCAGTTTCCGAGGGTGATCTGGATTTAAAGCCCATTAGTAAGGCCAGAGCACTGGTGGCCAACGGTGATGACGAATATAACGCCTCGCTGGCACTCAGCGCGCGGGAACTGGGATTTACCGGACCAATCGTGGCGCTAATCGACAATCCTAATCGTCGCGCACCATTACAACTTGCAGGCGCCACGGCTGCATTTACACCAACGCATGTACTTGCAGCGGCAGTAGCGGTACGGGTGAGCGCGAAAATTAGTCCCAGAATCCTAGGAACCCAAATGCTGGGAGATCAACTCGAAGTAGTCGAAATAAGGATTCACGAGCAAAGTACTCTCGCTGGTAAAACCTTGAACGAATCAGCTATATTGGCACATACCGGCGTTCATATTGTAGGTCAATGGCGACAGGGCAAACTCGAATCGCCCCCCGCCAGAGATCAATTACTGAACACTGGAATGATACTGGTCGCTGCCGGAAATCCAGCCAATATAGTAAAGCTTGAAACATTGGTAAAACCGCTCAGGGAAGATGACAAAATTATCGTAGCAGGCTACGGCGAAGTTGGTAGCAAATTAGTAGAAATGCTTGGCGATTCGGGTAACAACCTTTGCGTTATAGACAGTAAAAAAGCCTCTGAAGTTAATTTAGTTGGTGACATTCTTGATTCTGCGACGCTTGATAAGGCAGTAGTATCCGAAGCGCGTGTCGTTGTATTGGCCTGTGAAAACGACAGTGCCACCCTGCTCGCCACTAAAGTGGTTCGCGATTTCGCACCCGACGTGCCCATCGTCGCCTGCGCAGCACTGGAAGAAAATGTAAAACGCATTCAACAAGGCGGTGCTGATTTGGCATTATCAGTCAGTCAGGTGGCCGGACAATTGCTCACCCATCACATACTCGGAGAAATGGCGGCACAACAAGCGCATATTAGACTGGTTAAGCGTACGGTGAGGCCCGCACTGGCCGGTCTTCACCCTCACAACGCGCCTGCCGTATTGGATAATCAATGTCGTATAATTGCTATTGGGCGGGGTGATCATACAACATTGGATTTACCGCTGGATTATATGCTTTTAGAGAGTGACGAGATCTATATTTGCGGCACTGTAGAAGGCTTAAAACAGTTTGACGAATCGCTGAATAATTAATTTGAATTCTTACTTATACCCTATTCCTGTAGTAACTTCTAAACAAAACCTCCTAACATTCTGACCACAAATAAAAAATCACATCCCTGTGAAATCACGCACAACCACTAGATATTGTATGTTGTATTATTAATTATCACAATATATTGTGATTCTAATTATTCCGGATATACTTGCGGCTGAAACAATTAGCGAATCAAAGCGAGGCTCTATGAAATGTCCTAACTGCAGTTCAGCGATGTATTTATTCGACCAGAATGCCACTAAAAGAAGCCTTGTCACATTTTATCGCTGCACGAACTGTATAGGGGAACACATTTCTGCTGAACCACTGGATACGATGAGATTGAACGCTGAGGATGATGGCCTATTTGCATCGAATTCGCCTTTACAACATAAACAATTACTCATGGTCTAAAAATCCAGGCGCTACAAACCAATAGCAAACGAAGGCAGTGAGGTTTTAGATGCAACAATATGAAATTCGCGATCAGTACAGAGCCAAGGGTATACGGCTCAAATTAATCGAGCGATTAATTTATTTGCCTGGTGCTGCGGTCATTGTTTATGGTTTTTGGCTGGTTTTGACAGTATGAATAAAGAGTCCGTTTCATACTGTTTGGAGCTTTAATACTACTTTAAGCCCTCCCAGTTGTGATCGGCTAAAGTTCAAGTCTATATTGTAAGTTTTGATAATATCGGCAACGACTGCAAGCCCAATTCCCTGCCCTTCACACACTTCATCCAAACGTGTGCCTCGATTGAGAATTTTTTTTATTTCGTCTTCATCAAGACCATCACCATCGTCTTCAATATTAATTTGAATTTCTCTGTTATTTAACGTCAGGCTGGTTAAACGTACAAAACTTTTTCCATACTTGAATGCGTTATCCAAAAGATTTCCAATCGTTTCGAGAAAATCACCTTCGTCCATACGTAGAAAAATTTCTGTCGGTAGATCGGCCGTTAGCTTAGCCGCTTTATCGATATACACCTTTTCCAGCGCGGAAATTACTTTAGCCATTAGCGAAACAATTTCTATCGGCCGGACAATTTCGCCTCCACCGACATTGGTAGCCTTTTGTAACTGGTAGGAAATTATCTGGTCCATACGATCAACTTGTTCTCCAAGGACTCTGGTCTCGACTGGCTCAAGTCCCGGATCGAGTGAATAGCCCTTTAGCACCGCCAGTGGCGTCTTCAAGCTATGCGCCAGATCATCCATCGCATTTCGATAGCGTTGGCGCTGGTGTTTTTCTCTATTCAGCAGAATATTGAGATTTTCCGTTAAAGGCGTTAATTCCTGTGGGTAATTGCCTTCAAAACCGCTTTGCTCACGATCTTCAATCGCCTTTACCTCGCGTCCAACCTGTTTCAATGGGCGCAAACTCCACATCATAACCAGGTACATGACAATGAGTAGCAATATTGTAGTCAGTATCAGCCAGGCCCATAGCGTTTGCCTGAATTGATCTCTTTGCCCGAAATAGCGTGTCGCGTCCTGCCATACAACAACGTCGTAGCGTTGCAATCGATCACGCACGTCGGGCCATAGCAATGCAAATGCCAGTCTGAAATAAGGTTTATTACTTTCATACATGATACGAAACTGCCAGTCACCAGGATCCAATTTTTCAATATCGGGAAAACCATCAGTCACCGAACGCGAATGCCAGATTACTTCCCTGCGCTGGTTATATAACAAGGCATTTAAACCCGAACCTTTTGTCATTAAACTGCTTTCAAACAGCCGCTCCCTGGCAACCGTAATACTCATACCCGAGCGATTGCGATCTACCGCAGCCAACAGGGCGTATATCAGCTGCTGCATACGATTTTCTTCTGCCGCCAGGGCGCGTTCGACGACAGCACGCTCAAGCGCGATTGCCGTTAGTATCATAAAAGTGACCAGAACGATCATCGATACCAGAGTCAAGCGTGATTTGATTGAAGTCATCGAAACATAAGATTCAAACTTGCTCCACAGGTGCCAGTATAAACCTATACCCTCTGCCACGCAGGGTTTCAATCGGTTGTATTTTTTCTTCCGGATCGATCTTCTGTCGTAGACGCCTGATAAAGACCTCTATGACATTACTGTCATTATCGGTCTCGTCGTCGTATAAATGTTCTGTGAGCCTGGTTTTTGAGATAACTTCACCGGCATGCATCATCAAATATTCAAGCACCTTGTATTCGTAGGCAGTCAATTCTATTTCACGTTCGCCTACATGGGTTCGTTGGGTACTGGTATCAAGACTGACTGATTCGCAAACAATACGCGAGTCCGACCATCCGGAAGCGCGCCGAATCAAAACACGGATACGCGCCATCATTTCTTCATGGTGAAACGGTTTCACCAGATAATCATCTGCACCGGCGTCGAGGCCTTCGACTTTATCCTGCCAGCGACCCCGAGCCGTGAGAATTAATACCGGAATACGACTGCCTTCCTTGCGAATGGTATTGATCACTTCAAGCCCTGACATTTCGGGCAGTCCGAGATCGATAATGGCGACATCACAGGGGTACTCTCGTAGCAGAAAAAGACCTTCACTGCCGGTGGTGGTACTATCAACGGCAAATCCCTCCTGCTGTAACCGTTCGACGATTTGTTTCTGGATATCCAGATCATCTTCTATCACTATGGCGCGCATACTGTCCTCGTTGGTACCGATCCTTCGTTTGAAAAACGGTTCGATTAAATCACAGGTGATACCTGAATGCGCATTTTAATACGCTTGCCCGGATCATAAGGCATTTCAATTTTATAGCGTTCGCCCCTGTATTTATAGGTAACCTTGTAACCATCGACGACCTCTTCGTAACTGACCTGCTGCCGGGTACCACAATGTTGCTCATATTCTACCCTGTCGCTATAGTCGGATTTAACATGACCATTGACGGCTTCATGGCCAATTTGGGCCCCCAGGATGGCACCGACGGCGGTGGCGAGCTTCTTACCCCGTCCCTTGCCGAATTGATGACCGACAATTCCTCCGATTAACCCGCCCGCAACCATACCGCCGGCCGATTTGTGATGCCGCGTATGGATCACGGGTTCGTCCCAGCATTCATGAATTGGTTTTGAAACGCGAATCTCTCGATAAACAGGTGTTACCTTGATAACTCGCGCATAGTCATAGTGCTGTATCTGAAATTCAGAGTCATGCCGATCAGTATTACCCTGCCTGTGATCGGCCAGCAGCGTTGGTGACAGTATTAATAATGCGATAGCGATTGTAGATTTCATTGTTTTCATACCAGTCTCCCGGTGATTGTTAGATGACTGGCAATATAGTCCGGTGTAACTGAATTGGGGCTTAATAAGAATTGACCGTGGAATATTTCCTGAATGTATACCTATAGTTGAATGGGAAATTTATCTCATGGCAGCTGGTTCATTACCTTCTGTTTTACCGGGCACATACTTTTCAATAAGGATGAATTACCCATAGGATCAAAGCGATCCAGATAATTGTCAGAAAACTGCCATGGCAGCCTCAATCAACTGCTTGACTTCGGATACCTCAAACGGCTTGTCAACAATCGCTGATACACCATCCTGCTGTACCGCAGCAAGTTTCCCGGCATCACCTTCTGTGGTTACCATCAAAACCGGCACGGAGCTTTGGCTACTTTCATTTCGGATAAATCGTAGCAATTCGTGCCCATCGACTTCGGGCATATTGAAATCAGTCACAATCAGATCAAAGTGATTAGATTGAATCAAGGGCATGGCTTCGGCGCCATCTTTGGCTTCGGTAATTTTTTCTATGCCCATTTTATTCAAAGTACGACCAATCATCTTACGAGCCATACCACTGTCGTCTACCACCAGTACCTCCATGTTTTCCGGATCCAGATCTTCCAGCTCTATCTGGTCGGGATGTTCCCAATCCATAGTATTCATTACCGCACGCTGCAAATCCTTAACTTCAAAGGGTTTGGGCAGAACCGCCGAGGCACCAGCCTGCTTGATAGGATCGAGTTCGCGGAATGAAGTGGTAGTCGAAATCAGTATAAAAGGTGTATTTTCGGTGAACGAGTTCTCTCGCATTTTCAACACCAGATCTCTTCCGGTCATGTCCTCGAGATGCAACGAGCTGATGACCAGATCGGGTACGTCATCAAAAATGGATTCCAGCGCCGCCGTACCGTTTCCAAAATGTTTAAACTGCTTGATACCAAGAGTTTCAAACTGCTGAATGACAATTTTACCTTGCGCTCGCGAAGGTTCGATCAGTACCACGAAAAGCCCTGCAAGCTGATGTTCCATAGTCATACCCTGTTTCAAATCTTTAATGCATATCCCCTATATAGCACAGCTGCAATTGTTTTTTTCCGGCATTCAAACAGCCTTGCTTTTTGGTAATGAAAGCCTAAGCTAGTGCGCTGATTAAATTCGCGGATCAGCATATGTACGCGTTGGAAATAGCCAGATTATTCAAAACTTACTCAAATGGATTACAGGCCCTGAAAGGCATTAATCTAACAGTCGAACAAGGTGATTTCTTTGCCTTGTTAGGCCCTAACGGCGCAGGAAAGTCCACCTGTATCGGTGTAGTCACTTCATTAATAAATAAAACATCTGGCAGCGTTAAAGTTTTTGACCATTCTATTGACGATGATCTAATTGAAGCCAAATCACTGCTTGGATCCGTACCCCAGGAATTCAATTTCAACTCATTCGAGCCGGTCAATGAAATCGTCACCAATCAGGGCGGTTTTTATGGCGTACCGCTAAAGATTGCAAGACAGCAAGCTGACCACTACCTCAAGGCACTTGGATTGTGGCCACATCGTTTTCAGCCGGCGCGCAATTTGTCCGGTGGTATGAAACGCCGTTTGATGATCGCCCGAGCTCTGATTCATAAACCCAAACTATTAATTCTGGACGAGCCAACAGCTGGCGTCGATATCGAATTACGTAGATCCATGTGGGATTTTATGGATGAAATAAACAACCAGGGTACCACCATTATCTTAACGACTCATTACCTCGAAGAAGCTGAACGCATGTGCCGCAATATCGCAATCATCGACGAGGGTAACATTATTCAAAACTCCAGCATGCAAGCATTACTGAAAACCCTGAACAGTGAAATATTTGTGCTTTATCTCGACAATAATCTCGCGGAGCCGCCAAAACTTGTCGACTGCCCTAAACCCAGATTGATCGATAGTCATACACTCGAAGTTGAAGTGCCGGAATCCTGTACACTGAACGATTTGATTCGCCAATTCGATACTCAGGGCGTTGTCGTCAATCGCATGAGCAACAAGGTCAACCGGCTTGAAGAGCTGTTTGTCCGCATCACCGCAAAACAGAAAGGAGCTTCCGATGTGGTCTAGGTATTGGACAGCTTATATCACAATTGCTCGCCGTGAAGTATTACGATTTTCCCGGATATGGGTGCAAACCATCGTACCGCCGGTTGTAATGGTAGGTTTATATTTCATTATTTTCGGCAATTTAATCGGCAACCGTATCGGTGATATGGATGGAATGCGTTATATTGATTTCATCATGCCTGGCCTGGTAATTATGTCCGTCATCACAAACTCGTACGCCAATGTGGTGTCATCATTTTACGGCGCCAAGTATTCACATCATATTGAAGAAATGTTGATCGCACCGATTCCAAACGTCATTATAATACTAGGGTACGTAACTGGCGGAATCGCAAGAGGTAGCTGTGTTGGTATTGCTGTAACACTGGTATCAATGTTATTCACCGAATTCACCGTATATCAACCTATGGTGATCATCAGTGTGGCTTTTCTAACCTCATTTCTATTTTCACTGGCGGGTCTGATAAACGGCGTTTTTGCCAACAGCTTCGACGATGTTAGTATCGTGCCGACTTTTGTATTGACACCTTTAACCTATCTCGGAGGCATTTTCTATTCAATCAAATTGCTGCCCGAATTCTGGCAGAAAGCCTCGCTGATTAATCCAATTTTATATATGGTCGACAGCTTCCGCTTCGGCTTTCGCGGTGTCAGCGACATAAATCCAGGCGCCGCAATAATCGTCATCACAGGTTTTATTTTGATATTGTTTTTCATTGCACTATTTCTACTCCATCGTGGTACCGGCATACGCCAATGAACGCTTACATTGATATAGGCGTCAATCTCACCAACAAAAGCCTGATGCAGGACATCGATGGTGTACTAGCGCGCTCCTCAGCAAATGGAGTTAACCAGATAGTAGTAACCGGCACCAGCTTTGAAGAAAGCGAAAAAGCAATCGAATTATGCAAACGATACCCCGGACAACTGGTATGCACGGCTGGCGTTCATCCCCATCATGCCAGTGAGTGGACTGCAACCAGAGCAATTATGCTGAAATCAATGGCCACCCAGAATTGTGTCAGGGCGGTGGGTGAAACCGGCCTGGATTTCAACCGCAATTTCTCCCCTCGCGATGCCCAAATCGATGTATTTCATCAGCAGCTGTCTCTGGCTGCTGCGATTAATAAACCAGTATTTGCGCACCAACGTGATGCCCATGGCACGTTCATCGACATTCTTCGTCAATACCGTAAGAACCTCAAAAAGGTGGTTGTGCACTGTTTCACCGATAATAAAACTGCCCTCGAAGATTATCTTGAGCTGGATTGCCATATCGGCATTACCGGCTGGATTTGCGACGAACGCCGAGGATTGGAGTTACAACAACTGATTAAACTGATACCCGCAAACCGGCTAATGATCGAAACCGATGCGCCCTATTTACTACCCCGAGATTTGAAACCAAAACCGAAAAGTCGCATTAATGAACCTGCCCATTTGCCTCATATTCTGCAAATAATAGCTAAATTCAGGGAGGAACCGGTTAGCCTTCTCGCTGGTGTCTGCCTGTCAAATACCCGATCATTTTTCAACATTTGAAATAGTTTATATTCGTGGAGCTTACATTCTGCGAAAAGCCCGGTTTTAGTTTGGTATTATTCCTGCAACTGGCAAATTCCAGTCTACAATAAAACTATTCGAGGAAGTTTCGTGCCTATCTACCAGGTTTATGATGAACGATCACGTCAAACTTAATTTTTTCGCCTCAACGCCCGAGGCCTGTAGTTATCTGGATAACAGAAAGGCTGTCAGTGCCTTCGCTAATCCACATAGGGATATGGATATGGGCACTTACAACGACCTCATTCAACACGGTTTCAGGCGTTCTGGCGGTTATATATATCGACCCCACTGCCCCAATTGCCAGGAATGTGTCTCGGTTCGAATACCGGTAAAACAGCATCGGCCAAGTCGTAGCGAACAGCGCGTTACTCGACGAAATTCTGATATTGCGGTAACCAGCGTACGCGGGAAATTTCGCGAGGAACATTTCGATTTGTACCGGCGTTACATCAACGACCGGCACAATGAAGGCAGCATGGCCAACCCCAGCAGGTCGGACTACCACCGCTTTCTGATATGCGACTGGGCTGAAACCCTGTTTTTTGAATTTCGACTTGATCGCCACCTGATAGCAGTCGCAGTATCTGACATTATGAGTACCGGATTATCGGCGGTTTATACCTTTTTTGATCCAGACTACAATTCGCGCAGCCTGGGTCACCTGGCTATCCTCAATCAAATCGAGCAGACCCTTTCGCGTGACCTCGAATACCTTTACCTTGGTTACTGGATTAAAGATTGCAGCAAAATGAATTACAAAAATCGCTATCGTCCGCTAGAGGGTTATGTGAGTGACCAATGGGTTTTATTTTCGAGTGACTCGCATTAATTCAGAATATCGAATACCTGACGATGCATATCCATACTATTGGTGGCCAACACCGAACGTGTTTCTAAATTAGGCGGCCTACCCGACAGGTCGGTAAACACACCGCCGGCCTGATTGACTATCACCGACAAGGCAGCAATGTCCAGAATATTCACATCGGACTCAACAATGATTTCGATTTTACCGCTGGCCAGTAGATGATAGTGATAAAAATCACCATATCCACGGGTACGATTGACCTGTTGTGCCAAACTACCCAGACCAGACCAGTTGGCAGCACTTTTTGCCAAACCCGCAATATTACCGGTGGACAAGCTTGCATCGCGTAGGTCACTGACATCGCTAACCCGTATTGGAAGATCATTGAGAAAGGCACCTTCGCCCTGGCTCGCCCAGACACATTCCTCAAACATAACACCGTTTGAAACCCCGACGATTAGCTCGCCCTTGTGCATCAATGCTATTTGCGTAGAAAAAAAAGGGTATTCCCTTACAAAACTTTTCGTGCCATCTATTGGGTCGACAAGCCAGATAAAATCAGCATCGGCATTTGTCATACCGGTCTCCTCGCCGTAGAAGCCATGTTCAGGATAGGCACTCGAAATGACCTGCTTTATCTTTTGCTCTGTTTCGACGTCAGCAACCGTGACAGGTGTATAGTCCTCTTTCAGGGTGACCTTAAGATTATTGCTGTAATAGTGGCGAATGACTTCTTCACCTGCCCTTACTGCTTCAAGCGCAATATTGATATACGGATTTTGACTATGAGCCATTTAATTTCCAGTTGATAATAAAAATTCGCCCGTTTTACAACCCGCAATCGAGCAAGCCCGCAAATGCCAGCCATACCATTAGCACCCGCAATAACATACTGCAGATTCGCCCGAGCGAATCAACTATGCATAAATTGTAATCACCGATATCGAGTTGCACCGAAACCCCGCCGAACTGCTGCAGCCGAAACTGGTTAAAAAGATCCATATTGTATTGTACAGGGGAATATTACGAGAGCGCCTCAACCCGGCTGATATAACGGACGTTTGGATATCTATTACGAATATTCTGTATTGCCCGCACCAGCCTGTCTAATGATAACGCAATAAAAAAACTCAGCGCCAACTCCTACTATATTAACATTAGTTCGTTCAATCGTTGCCAATCAAAGGCCGGACCGGGATCGGTTTTGCGACCGGGAGCGATATCGCTATGGCCACACACGGCATCACTTGCTATATCCGGATAATGAAGTTTAAGGCAACGAATCAACTCCCCAAGCCGCAAATACTGCGCTACATCGTAGGCCAGGTCATCAGTACCTTCGAGTTCGATGCCAATCGAAAAGTTATTACAGGCATCTTCTCCACACCAATTAGAAACACCAGCATGCCAGGCTCGATCGAGAAAGGAAACGAATTGAGTGATATTGCCGCTTCGCTCAATCAAACAATGCGCCGAAACGTGCATATCGGAAATTCCGTAAAAGTAATCATGATCTTTTTCATCGAGCTGGTTACAAAAAAAATCTTGAATATAGCCCCCGCCAAACTCTCCCGGTGGTAAACTAATGCCATGTACAACGATTAACCTGATTTTGGTATTTTCCGGCCTGGCATCAAAATTTGGCGATCGCACTACATCCACCGTTTGTAACCATCCTGCTGCATCTATTGTCATTATTGTCATGCTGTCGGTTGCGATAGCGTATATGGGCAAAAAATTGACACAATCGTAGTTAAAAAACAAGAGCGCACGATAAAGTATCTAGCATGAACCTGCAAGACCTCAACCCACCTCAACAGCAGGCGATTCGCTGTGTCGATAGGCCCTGTCTGGTTCTGGCCGGGGCTGGTAGTGGTAAAACCCGGGTCATCGCCCATAAAATTGCCTACCTGATCCACGAAGCTGGCTATGACCCCGCCACGATTCGTTCACTGACGTTTACCAATAAAGCGGCTCATGAAATGAAGCAACGAACGACTGCATTGCTGGGTAAAAAATACTCAAAAGGTCTGCAAATATCGACTTTTCATACCTTGGGACTACGAATACTACAAAGCGAATATCGCGCCCTCGGCTATCTTCGGGGATTTAGTATAATGGATACCAGAGATGTCGAGTGCTGTATCGCTGAACTGGCAATACCTGGCGAACAGGATGATCCGTCCTTTGTAAAGCAAGCCATGTACCAGATAAGTCGTTGGAAAAATGATTTTATCGACACGACTACGGCACGATTAAGTGCCGAAACACCTCTCCAACAAACACAGGCCACAATATACCAGGCTTACCAACAACATTTACTGGCCTGCAATTCAATGGATTTTGATGATCTGATCATGTTGCCGGTACATCTGTTTCGAACCGACGATAACATTTTGCTGAAATGGCGTGGCAAAATTAATTACCTGCTGGTAGACGAATATCAGGATACCAACACCAGCCAGTACGAGCTGGTTAAATTGATTTGCGGGCTACGCCAGAAACTCACTGTGGTCGGTGATGATGATCAGTCGATATATGCCTGGCGTGGCGCCAGACCCGAAAATATTATTCGTTTACGCGAAGATTTTCATGATCTGAAGGTAATCAAGCTCGAACAAAACTATCGCTCCAGCAGCCGAATTCTTAACGTCGCTAATACGTTAATCGCCAACAATGATCATTTGTTTGAGAAGAAACTCTGGTCTGCAGCCGGGCCCGGGGAATTTATTCGAGTATTCCCCTGTAAAAATACCGACGATGAAGCGAATCGAGTCGCTGTCGACATTGTCAGCCGACGATTTCAGAATAGCGACGCCTACAGAAATAGTGCAATTTTGTACCGTAGTAACTATCAATCGAGAAATTACGAAAAAGCGTTACGCGATCACTCCATTCCCTACCAGATTACCGGTGGTACGGCATTTTTTGAACGCAGGGAAATCAAGGATATTATGGCCTACCTGCGCCTATTCTGTAACCGTGATGATGACCAGGCCCTGATACGAATTATCAATACGCCACGCCGTGAAATCGGCACCGCAACGATCCAGAGTCTCGCCGGATATGCCCGGCATCGACATTGTAGCCTCGGACAGGCAATGCAGGAGCTTGGACTACGCGAAGTGATAGGTAATAGAGCCTGGCAACGATTACAAGGTTTTACCAATCTAGTGGCAGAACTAAGCAACGAAGTCAAACAACTGGATGCAATGGCTCTGGCAAGATTACTTATCGCCAGACTCAATTATGCAGACTGGCTAAGCGAAACCTGTGGTTCACAAAAGCAGGCTGACGATGCCATGGAAAATATTCTTGAGCTAATAAACTGGATCGGCAATCTGCAAAAAACGCGCACTGATAATTCGCTGGAGGATTTGATATCGCATCTGTCGTTGATGTCGAT
>CAZYYM010000056.1:21541-22936 GCA_964651385.1 uncultured Gammaproteobacteria bacterium
AACGAGGATAAAAACGAACAGGATGCAGTACAGCTCATGACTTTGCATGCGGCAAAAGGCCTGGAATTTCCATACGTTTATCTGGTTGGTTTCGAAGAAGATAGCCTGCCTCACCATCAATCGCAGGACGCGGAAGGCCTCGAAGAAGAACGTCGACTCGCTTATGTCGGAATCACCCGAGCAGAAAAAACCTTAACCTTATGCCATGCCAAAACACGGCGGAAATTCGGCGAGATCCAACACTGCGAACCAAGCCGGTTTCTATTTGAATTGCCTGAAGAAGACCTTGACGGCGCAGAACACCTGGCAAGTAAGCTAACCGAGATTGAAAAAGAGGAAAAAGCATTGAATACCTTTGCAGACCTCAAAGCCATGCTCGGTGCTACAGAATAAAAAACCGGGTTGACTTGCCGACCAGGCTATTAATTCAGATTTTACGGACAGATCTAGTGTTGAATTATTTGACTCAAAAACAGTTTAGTCCGATCGTTCTGAGGGTTATTGAAAAATTCTTGTGGGTCATTTTCTTCGATAATTTCACCGGCATCCATAAATATTACCCGATTCGCAACTTTCTTCGCAAATCCCATCTCGTGGGTAACGCAGATCATAGTCATACCCTCTTCAGCAAGCTCCACCATTACATCAAGCACTTCTGAAATCATTTCCGGATCGAGAGCTGATGTCGGTTCGTCAAACAACATGACCTTGGGATTCATACACAAGCTGCGAGCAATTGCCACGCGCTGCTGCTGACCACCTGACAATTGTCCTGGAAATTTTAAGGCCTGCTCCGGTATCTTGACCCGTTCAAGATATTTCATGGCAATTTCAATCGCTTCTGCTTTGGGCATTTTACGCACCCAGATTGGCGCCAATGTGCAGTTTTCCAGTACCGACAAATGTGGAAATAAGTTGAAGTGCTGAAAACACATGCCAACTTCACGCCGGGTCGCTTCAATATGTTTGAGATCGCTAGTCAACTCAACACCATCGACAATTATCTGCCCCTGTTGATGTTCCTCAAGACGGTTAATACATCGTATCATGGTCGATTTGCCGGACCCTGAAGGTCCACAGACTACAATGCGTTCACCGCGCTGAACATGTATATTGATATTCTTCAATACATGAAATTCGCCGTACCACTTATGCATAGCGTTAATTTCGATAATAACTTCGTCAGAGACTTTAAGTTTACTCTGCATTCCGTCTGCGGTTTCATTCATACGGATTTACCTTTTAAATTATAAGTAATGGTTAGCGTTTCTTATGACCGGTATCGAGTTTTCGCTCGACCGATTGACTATATTGCGACATAGAAAAACAGAATACCCAGTAGACAAACGCACAAAAAGCATAGCCCTCGATTGAAAAACCGAGCCATTTGGGATC
>CAZYYM010000057.1:0-22880 GCA_964651385.1 uncultured Gammaproteobacteria bacterium
GCTGTGCAGCTTGCCGGCATCTTGCAGGGGACATTCCTCTGCCGGTATGTCCTGTGTGATAGATTCGAGCATTATATTATCGGCTTCGATAATATTTCCCTGTTTAAGAACGAGTGCCCGTTGCATTACATTATCGAGTTCACGTACATTTCCCGGCCAGCGGTGCTGGGACAGTAATTCGACTGCTGAATCAGAAAGCTTTATGGATTGACCTTCAGCACGACTATATTGGGCAACAATCTTGTGCGCCAAAGGTGCTATATCGAGGCTACGCTGGCGTAGCGGCGGGATCGTGATCGGAAATACATTCAAACGGTAGTAAAGGTCTTCACGAAAACGCTTTTCGGCAACTTCATTTTTTAGATTCCGATTGCTGGTAGCAATAATACGAACATCGAGCTCAATGGTTTTTGAGCTTCCCAGTCGTTCTACTTCCTGCTCCTGTAGTACACGTAAAAGCTTGGCTTGCAATCCAAGGTCCATTTCAGTAATTTCATCGAGCAATAAGGTACCACCCTGCGCCTGTTCAAACTTACCGATGCTTGATTTTACCGCACCGGTGAAAGCACCCTTTTCATAACCGAACAGCGAAGCTTCGAGCATGTTTTCCGGAATTGCAGCACAGTTGATCGCAATAAAGGGATGGGAAGCACGATCAGATTGCAGGTGAATAAACCGACAGTAGACCTCTTTACCAACGCCACTTTCACCATTCAACAAGACCGACACATCCGATTTCGCAACCTTACGAGCGAGTTTGAGTGTCTCCTGGCTTAGCGAATCGACCGCCACAATATCCTGATCGGTCGCATCGGCCTGTTGTAGATGCTGTTGTAATGTACCAACCAGATTGCTGACTTCGAAAGGTTTAACCAGGTAGTCGACCGCGCCGGCCTGAATAGCATCGACAGCCTGTGGAATAGAACCATAGGCAGTCATCAGGATGACGGGTACACCGATTTGATTTTTCCGTATCCAGGCGAGTAAGTCGTAACCATTACCCGGCGCCATCTGTACGTCGCTTAATATCAATGCGCAGGTATTATCGATCAGATACAATTCTGCAGCGTTGCCGTTTTCGACTTCGTGATAACTGATATTGTTCAGAATCAACGTATCACAAATTGCCTCTCGTAAATCCGCATCGTCTTCGACTAGAAGTACATCCACCATCAATTTATCCTGTTTATCCGGAAATTATAAACCGATTACGCATTTGAATCGGCACTACTGATTTGAGTCTTCATACCCTGCTGACAAGGTAGAAAAATTCGAAATCGACTACCCTTACCATATTTTGACGCCACCGCAATTCGCCCCTGGTGCGATTCGATGACCGATTTCACGACCGCCAGACCCAGGCCGGTACCATCGACCTTGGTACTGAAAAACGGGTCGAATAAATGCTGGCGCGTTGGTTTATCGATACCGCAGCCATTGTCCCGAACAGTGATTGACAACATGCCGCGCAGGCTTAATGCGGTCTTGATTCGGATAACAGCATTTTTCTCTGCAGCATCCAGCGAATTCATGCAGAGATTTCCCAAAGCACCGAGTAATGCATCTTTATTGCCTCGTAATTGTGCGTCGATAGCGTCACCTTCAGTGAGCAGTCGCGCATCGCGCTGCTCTAACTGGGGTTTTAACTGATCCTGTAACTCGTCGATCAATTCGATGACGGAAAACCGGCACATGTTAAATTGTCCACCATGCGCAAAAACCAGCATATCGTTTATCATTTTTTCGATATGTTTAACCCGTGCCAGCGCTTTTTGATTAAATATATGGCGAGTATCGGCATCTATATCGCCATCTACTACCTGCGAAAGATATAACATGGTCGAAGCCAGCGGCGTCCTGATCTGATGTGCCAGACTGGCCATCATTTTGCCCATGGTCATCAAGTGCAGGTTTTGCTGCGCGGCGCGCTGTAACTGTCGTGTCTGCGTGACATCACTGAGTAACAATATCTGGCCGGGTTCATAACCGAGTGGACGTGTTGATATGCTGAACTGTCGACCATCTTCTGTTTTAAGTTCGCCCTGATCCAGGTCTGCTAAAAACACGCGCTTGACAATGCTTCGCCAGGGTTCACGATAATTCGGTTCGCCCAGTAATAAAGCGGCCGCTGCATTGGTCTCGACCACCAGACCTTGTGGGTCAAGTACAACGACACCGCCAGGTATGGCATCGATGAGTCCTCGCAAATGCCTGGCGAGTTGACCATCATCGAGAATAGCCTGGCTATTGACCTGAGATGGATTAATTTGCACAGCGATCGAGTTTAATTTATCGACTGATTCACACAGGGAAGTCGATAAGTGGTTATATTGTTCAAACGCCTCCTGCAATTGTTGCAACGAAGCGTCAACATCTAGGTGATTTGAACTGTTCACGATATCGATAATGCACAAGATGAACCAATTGGGTTTAATTCTTTAAATTCAATTGGTTATGAAAATTCAAATATTTATGTGACAGAAATATGACGCTAGTCGAGACGCCCAATTTGATATTTGCGCATTTTCTCGACAAGCGTGGTTCGACGCATTTTGAGTAATGTTGCCGCACGCGCAACGACATTATTTGTTTTTATCAGGGCTTGCTCAATCAATGATATTTCGATATTGGTAATATATTCTTTCATGTCGAGGCCTTCAGTTGGCAAAACCTCGACATTCGCTGGTGGCATGTTCCCTTTAGAAAAGAACTCGGTAATTTCGTTTCTCTGTTCAATATAGCTTTCGGTCTGGTATTTATTCGGCAAGTCTTTTGAATCAACCACACCACGTGGATGTAATATCGCGAGACGTTCGACCAGATTAGCGAGTTCGCGCACATTACCCGGCCACGAATACAATTGCAGCATTGCTATTGCTTTTTTGCTGAGCCTCACCGAGCCACGATTTTCTCGTTCGATACGCGAGACTATTTCATTTATCAATATCGGCACATCTTCGATATGTTTACTGAGCGGAGGTACTTCAATAGGAAAAACATTCAGTCGATAAAACAAATCTTCACGAAACATGCCTTCGGTAATTAAATCTTCCAGACGCCGATGCGTTGCAGCAATCACCCGGACATCGGTTTTAATCGACCTGTTGCTGCCCACTTTTTCGTAGCATCGCTCCTGCAAAACACGCAGTAACTTGACCTGCATCGGTAACGGCATGTCGCCGATTTCGTCCAAAAAAATAACACCACCCTCTGCTAATTCAAATCGTCCCTGGCGTGAACTGATCGCGCCGGTAAATGCGCCCTTTTCGTGCCCGAACAATTCGCTTTCGAGAAGGTCTGCTGGAATAGCGCCACAGTTAATCGGTACGAACGGCTTTTCACTCCGGGAGCTTTGCGCATGAATATTTCTTGCTATGACCTCCTTTCCCGTACCTGATTCACCCAGTATTAACACCGATGCACCGGTATCAGCAACTTGATCGATCATTTCATTAATACGCGCAATGGCTTCGCTGCCACCAATTAGCTGCTGACATTCACGATTGTGCATACGCCGTTCCCTGCGATTATGCGCCCGCGCCTTATCCAGTACCTGCGACAGAGCGTAGTAGTCTGACTGGAAACATAATCCCGCAATGTACGGCAGTTGAACCACTATATCCTGGGAGTTGAGATCAATTCGATCTGCCATCAAGACAACCGGATACTGGCATTTATCCTGTTTATTTCGCTGCATAAAATGATCGGTAATTTCACTGGTCTCGATACTGAAAACCGCAAAATATCTAAGCAGGTTCCGGGAAGGTACTTCCGTTAAAGACCCCGGCGTAATCAATGTAGCGCTGACCTGCATGAATCCCAGAACGGCAACAAAGGACTGGCCTCTGGATGTATTTGTGTCAACTACCAGGACTTCATTCCTGATTTGAACATCGTTATTTCCCATGTAATTGTGGCTCAAAGTTAAATGCGGCTATGGAATTGTCGTTTTTTTGACGATCTGCTTTGTTTAATTTGAGTGTAGTAGAGAATGACAAAATTTCGACAGAAAGTGGGCCGTTTTTTACATTTATTTTTTCGGAAATATTTCCACAAATTTTCACCGATAAATTAGGAGATTGGTTTGCCTAACTGTCAGGATGCTATCGGCAAAAATGGTCTCTACAAGGGGAGCATCCAAAGACATAAGGGCCGTTTTCGCCCAACGACTAATTCGAAACCAGGCCTGATTACACCACCGCTGATCAAGCAGGGGTTTTCTATCTGTTTCGACTCTGCCAAATTTTTATTTACAGAGGGTATCCCGGGGATTAACTTGATACACGAGAGATGAGATGGCTCTCCTGATGACTGATATAAGCTTTTGTTGCCTTCGATGCTTTGCGAATCTGCTTTTGTTGTTGCAGCACTGATTGTTTAAATACCCGTAGTTTCTCGACAACCCGTTGATTTAGATTTTGTAAATGAGTTGCTTTGATACGGTCAATTTGCTCGACCGAGGCAGAAAACGCCTGTCTGATTAAAGGCTCTCGTTGAATTTCAAGCTCGGCGAGTCGATCAAAATCCTGGTCGTCGAGCACGGTAAGAATTTGATCGGTTAATTTAATAGCTTCCATCAGCGCGGCCTGGTTGTTCATTGTTGTTGAGTCCTGTTACGCACTGGCGCGATCGAGTTGGGCTGGAACCTGCACCCAGGCTGATTTAATTTCGAGCATTAAATTACTGACTTCATCAAGTTTTGAGAGATCGTTATGGATATTCGCCTGCGCTAGAGTCAGGGTCATATATTCGTAAAGACTTGCCAGATTCTGAGAGAGTTCTCCGCCCTGTTCATGGTCCAGGCAACCCTCCAGACTGCCAACGATAAGAATGGCCTTGCTGATTAATTCTGCTTTACTAGCTATTTCGCCGCGGTCGATAGCACCTTTGGCCTGGGCAATACGGGTTAATGCACCATCGAACATCTGGGTAATCAGCGAGTGTGGGTCGGCAAACATTGCACCGGAATAGGCGCCGGTTTTCTGGTAGGCTTTCGCCTGCTTTCCTGAATCAATCATTGATAACTCCTCTATTGCTACGACTAGCCATTATTTAACAATTGGCCCGAACCCGGCAGGCTATTGATTTGTTGAGTGAGAAAATTTCCGGTACTCTGGAAACGGGCTAATAATTGGTCGAGTGCGGTAAACTGTTTGACCAGTCGTGCCTGCACCGACTCTATACGAAGATCCAGCGCGACTCTTTCGTCGGCCAGACTTTCGAGCGATGCGTTCAAACCATCTTCGCGTGCTGCCAGGCTACCCGACTTCGCGTCCAGGTAACCGTCGAGCAGATTATTCAGACCTTCGATAAAACCCCGGCTGAAACCGAGACTCCCGCGTGAACCGATCGTACCGCCGATGACGTCGATACTTAAGCCACTTGGCACACTCAGGGTTTGTCCTGAGCCGGTTGCTGTGACGCCACCGATAGTACCTGCGACATCGACGCCGGTTGTGCCGGTGGCAATGGACAAGCCAAGATCAGCGGTGCTATTGGTATCCACCGCAGTAATTTCTACCGATGAGTTCGAGCCGTAAATAGCCGAGGTGATAACAAATCGATCGTTACTGCTGTCGTAATTGACGGCAACACTTTTTTCCCCGCTAACAATGCTCGACGCCGAATTTATTTGCGATTGAATTTCAGATGCAAGCGCAGCTGCCGTGGCATAGGTACCCTGCGTTAAACCGATACTGCCGGTGGAAATTCCGTCGATAGAAAAAGAATAATCGTCGTTATTAGCATCTATAACAAGGTTAGACACACCGCTGCCACCGTTAAGAAGCCCCTGTGTCGCGATAGTCGTAATATCAATCGCATAGTTGCCGGGAACACTGGCGCTGGTACTACTGTTGAAATTGATCAGGCTGTCGGTAGCCTGTCCGAGGGGCGCAAACAATGCCACTGTATCAGTCGGATTGGCATCGATCACGCTACCGAATCGACCTTCGTCAACGGCCAGGGTACCATCTGATTGTGTGGTAATACCAATATTGGATAATGCGCTAATATTGCCGCTGAGACCATCAACCGTCGAGGTCATTTCGCGGAAAAGACCATTGGTAAAATTACGTAAACTGGCATCGCCAAACAAAATGCCTGCCTGCGTGGTTGGTGAACCGGCAGACGATAAGTCGTTCAAACTGACGATCATATCGTTATATGCACCAACCATGTCACGAATAGAGCTTTTCAATTGATCAGTACTTTCTGAAATGGTCAAAGCAAAGGTAGATGCCGTGGTTCCCAATAAATTCAAGGTCACACCCTCTATCACTTCGTTAAGCGTATTGGTTGCCGAGGAAATGGCCAGGCCATTCACCGAAATACTGGCGTCGGTTGCCACCTGTGTTTCAGTCAAATTGGTTGCCGAAGCATTGTAGGCGAGTGCGGAAAGTCCCGCCGTATCTGTATTGTTAGCATCGCCGGTATCTGTAATACTGATTTCGAGCGCGTTGGCGACGCCGGTGTCATCCGACGTAAGCGTTATACGGTAGCCACTACCATCGTTTATGATTGCGGCAGTGACGCCGAAGGCTCCATTGTTTATATAGTCTTTTAATCCAACCAGGGTATTATTGCTGCTGTCGATAGTGATATTTTGAATCGCCTGGTTGGCATTTACCGCGAAGGAAGCAAATCCGGGTCCGGTAATCGTTCCAAATCTAATTTGTATCGTGCCCGTTCCGACGATATCGGTGACACTGTTAAAGGCAGTCGAGGCCAGTGACTGGCTGTTCGCCAAAGTATTGACATTAATATTATAGTTACCGGCTTCGGCACCGTTATTGGCGGAGACGCTTAAGGCATTGATATTGCCGTTATTGATACTCCGTGTACTGAAACTGGCGGCGGTACTCAGCCCGCCCAGGCTAGACTGGAAACCCGACAGTGAAGCCTTCATTAAGCCAACACCTGACAGGTCAGACACCAGCTTTGCCTCCTGCCGATTCAAGCTGTTTTCAATGGGTTCTCTTTCAGCAGCGAGCAGATTTTCAACCAGACCACTAAGATCCAGTCCTGATCCGACACCTAATGATGAGATGCTAGCCATTATCCTTACCTGATGTTACAAAAGTTAAAACAATGGCCTGCAAAAAGCAGGCCATTAATTATCTGCTAAACTTCGGCAGAAAATAAAACACCTTTCAGCGATTCGATATTTTCCGTCAATGCTAGCACCTCTTCGGATGGTATTTGACGAATCACTTCTTCAGTTTTGGTATCGAGAACCTTTATTACCGTGTCACCACTAAACTCATCGATAGAAAACTGCAGATCTCTCTGGACCGATTGAACGAGATCATTGAGTTGACTGACAGATTGTTTCAGAATCTCGTTTTTGTTCTGCTCCATTTCTTCGGTTTGTTTTACACCTTCAACAACACTACCCGTCGATTTGACATTGTCGGGCGCTTCGACCTGCTTATTTTCTGTAACCAGTACAAGATTGGTTCGATTTTGAGGAGCTTGTGTTTTCTCTGCTGGTATAGTTCGCATGGGTAGTTCAATATCCATGGCTAGTTCCTCAGTTCAAAATAAAAAATATCCGGGAATGCGTACATTCCCGGTACATTTGGTTTACAGAACAACCGTATCATTGCCTCGATTCAGTTGTTTACTGAAGAAGCGCCAATACGTTTTGCGGGGCTGCATTGGCCTGGGACAGAATCGCGATACCGGCCTGCTGAATGATCTGATTCCGCGACAACGCCGCCGTTTCAGCCGCAAAATCGGCGTCCTGAATCTGGCTTCGTGCTGCTGATGCGTTCTCAGAGATACTCTGCAAGTTAGAGATGGTTGAAGTTAAGCGATTCTGAACCGCACCCAGGTCAGCCCGGAATGAGTCGATCTGCGACAGTGCCGCATCAATTACGCCAATGGCCGACTGTGAACCGGATACCGAGCTGATATCGACTGCACCGACTGCGGCGAGAACCGAAGTTTCTGCTGTAGTTACGCCGTTCAAGGTCACGTCGGTCGTCAATACCGAGAAAGCATCCGCACTCGAGAGCTGAACTTCACCGATTATACGAGTTGAATCACTAGCACCGCTGGTCAGAGTGATGGTAGCGTCATTGTTAGCCGCATTATTGTAATCACGGGTCGTGACAACCGCTGTACCACCACCGCTGTTGGTGAAACCTTCGATGATGACATCGTCTCCACTTTCACTAATGACGTCGACGGAGTTTCCGGAAGCGCTTACTACGGCCTGAACGCCGGTAGAACCCGACTCGGCATTAATGGCATTGGCCAGGCCTGTTAAATCAGTCGTAGAAGTGATAGTCGCACTGATAGTCTTCGAATTGGTGGAAGTTCCCGTGTCAGAAGTGAGGGTAAAACTGACGGCGCCAGGAGCGCTTAATGTGTTGATATTGGCAACCGTACGCGCATCTGCGGTTATGCCGGTAGTCGATGAAGCACCGTTAATCAGAGAGGCTACTTCTCGGGCTGAATCACCGGCGGTAGCCGTAACCGTCGAGGTACCAGAGCCGGTTAAGACGATAGCACCACCCGTGACATTATTAGCAGCGGCGGTCGTTGCTGTGGCGGTACCACGACCAAGACCGACGTTTGCGCCCGCACCTTCGAGGTCGGTGCGATAGACACCGATTTGATTCGCATCGGTATCAGCAAGGGCAAATCCAATTGTTTCGTTGGCCTGAGCGCCGACCTGGAACTGCGCCTGGCCAAATGTACCGTCGAATAACTTACGACCACCGAAAGAAGTGGTATCCGCAATACGTGTGATTTCAGCCTGTAGCTGTGAAACCTCAGCATGCAGCGCCTGGCGGTCAGCATCCGAGTTTGAACCGTTGGCCGACTGGATAGACAGTTCGCGAACCCGTTGTAGAATATTGGTGGTTTCCTGTAGCGCACCTTCAGCGGTTTGCGCCAGAGAGATACCGTCGTTGGCGTTACGAACCGCCTGGTTGATACCGCGAATCTGAGAAGTAAGACGATCAGCAATGGCAAGTCCTGCTGCATCATCTCGTGCTGAATTGATTCGCAAACCGGACGATAGACGCTGGAATGAAGTAGACAAAGCATTCTGCGAGCCGTTTAGTGACCGCTGCGCATTTAGCGAGGCAATATTGGTGTTGATAAATTGTGGCATTGAAATTCTCCTAACAAGACTGCGCAATATAGCGCGGGTCATCTAAGTATCGTGTCATTTGCCCGTCAAATAACACTCTCGGAGGCTATAACGGCAAAGGCTGGAGATTCTTTAATTTTTTTTTGCGATTGTTCAGAAATGTGAAAAAATCACAGTTACTAGAGATCAACCTATTCGCTGGTATCGGCCTTTTGGCGTAAAAGTTCAGGGAGTTCCATCGACAATAAATTTTTTAATTCATTAATGATGGAACCATACCTGGTTGCCCTCGAGCGATAATCGTTTGATATACCCTGACGCACCTGCGAAGCACTGGTGGATTTTACTTCACGCTTCGATCGATAAAACTCCAGATACGCGTCATTCCATTCGAGGCCACAAAACCGAAATAGTCCTGGCCAGACAGTAGAGCCAGTGTCTATCATGTCATTGTAATCAATATTAAACACTGAATCAGGAAAGCGTTGTTGTAGCAACTCGATAATTTTTTCATGCCATCGGTAATATAGAACGGTACTTAACAGGTCATAACTATAAGCCTGTTGTTGCTGTTTAAGAAAATGCTGACGATAAATCGAAAAACAGGCTTCCAGAGGTTCCTTTACGGTATGAATAATCTTAACGCCTGCAAAGGCCTGAATTAATAAATGCGCAAACAGAAAGTTATTGGGCGTCTTTTCAATGATCACATCGGTGCTCGAAGCCTTTTTAAACAATGCCCTTTCCAGTTTTGTTGAAAAAGCTTTCAACTGTTGCGATTCGACTGCCGCTAAACCAAAATCTTCTCCAATAGATTCGTGGAATATATGTGCTACCTGCTGGGACTCTCCCCGACTCGAAACCGAAGGATGCTCAAGTAGTACCGATTCCAGCAATGTGGTGCCCGAGCGCGGTAGACCTGCAATAAACACAGGTCTGTAAACATTCTGCAATTGCGCTGACGTCGGTCCTGATTGCTTTATCTGCCGATATACCCGATTAAGGCTGTCATTTAATACTTGCGGATTGAAATTCACTTGAGACCAGACCCGCTGATTGGCCAGTTTCAGCGAATGCCAGGCCTTTTTATATTGAGCCAGACGCTCGTATCCGTTGTAAAGTGCGAAACGCAGGTTGGTAATTTCCTCTTCATCCTTCAGCCAGCTTAAATCAGTTTCGGCCTGTTCTATATCGCCGGGAAGAGGCTTCAGGGTGGGAGAAGTCATAATATACCAGTGCGCTTTACCGCGCGTAATCTCTGCGCCGGTACTGACTTCTGGCGGATAAGTAACTACCTGTTTAAAACATTCCAGTGCGGCCTGCTCCTCCCCGCGGGTACGCAGAATAACCCCTTTGCGATGCAGGGCGAGTGCATTGGTCATATCCGCATTGATCACCTGTTCGAGCAAGTCTAGTGCAATTTCGCCCTGATTACATTCCTGATGACATACGGCCAGTTCGACCATCATTTGGTTTTTCAGTGCGGCAAACGGTGTAACTTTCACCGCTTTTTTATAATATTCAACCGCAGCACCGAATTTTTCCTCGGCACGTAAAGTCATCGCCATAATTTGTAGTGCGTTAAAATGAACGGCGTTGCGTTTTAATACTCTCTGACAGTGGATTTTCGCGGCGCTGCGATCCCCTGAGCGATAAAGGTCGATCGCGCGTTGGCTGTCCCGGTCGAGAGACTGGTTATTTTTCACGTAAGTACTACCGCATGAAATTAAACAACGATGAGCTGGTAATTCGTGAAAATACCGCCTGTGCAGCATCAAGCGTGGTTTGCTCAAGTGTGAGTTGGCTAATTGCCTCGGCCAGATCGGTATCCCGAATACTCGACAATGTCGCCTGTGTTACCTCGATGGTCGCCTCGTTAATTTCGCGCTGACTGTCGAGTGCATTGAGTCGACCACCAATGGATGTGCGTACATCGAGAACCCGCGTTTGAAACGTATCCAGATCGGTCATAAATTCGGAGAAATTACTCTGTTTTTGCGCATTGCTGACCGGGCTGCGTAGCGTTTCAGTCAGGGTCGAGAGAGACTCAAAAAAATTCTTGTACTGTCCCTGCTCGACAGTAAAAACATCACCCGTAGCCGGCGCCCCGGTAATTGAGGTGCGAATACCCTGGAAGTCGATATTGGCACTATCGGTATAGGCGGCGCCGGTTACGATATTGACATTATTGGTGACATCGAACACGTCGTAAACACCGGGTGCGGTGAAGCGAATTTCATAGGGCCCCGGCACGTAAACAGACCCATCGAAGACATGCGCTGGTGCCAGTACGCCGGTTCCGGTATTGGCAAGCGCCGTCCGTTCGTTTAAAGCTGTCGAACTATTCAATTGTATGAATAACTCACTGCCTGGATTATCGACTGCAACCTGCCTTGATTCGCTGATTTGCAAAGATCGTTGTCCCTGGTCGCCATTGTAAACAACATGGTTGATCGAACCGTTTATGGTTTGGGTAAAAGGTTCTACGCCGCTTTGGTAACCGGCAAAAAGATAATCACCGTTACCGTCTCGGGTATTGGCCAGTGACAGCAATTCCTCGGTGCGTTCGTCGATTTCAAGGGCAATCGCCTTCATACTGGTCTGATCGAGCGCAGCATTATTGGCCTGAATAGCCAGCTCTTTGAGACGAAAAATCATATTCTCTACACCGACCAGCGTACTTTCTTCAAGGCTGAGTCGATTGTCGGCCAGCGTAATATTGACCTGATATTGCCTATTCAATGATATGGATTCCTGTAATTCAAGTGCGCGTGACGATGCGGCCGGGTCGTCGGATGGCTTGGTTAGCTTGATCCCCGTCGAAACCTGTTGCTGTAACTTCGCAAGCTTGGCCTGCTGCTGACCAAAGGCCTCAATGCCCTGACGATAAATTTGTGCGGTAGAAACGCGCATGATTTACCTCACACTGTTTAATAGCGTATCAAACATGGTTTGCACACTGCTGATAATGCGGGCCGCAGCCTCGTAGGCTTGCTGGAATTTAATCAGATCGGCGGCTTCTTCATCGAGATTAACCCCGACTCGTGAATCCTTTCGGCTGCGCGCCTGTATTAACAGCGATTCCTGGGCATCGCGTTCAATACTGGAGGCCTGCGTTGTGGAACCGACAAAACCGACCAGCCTGCCATAATCTTCCTGAAATGAAGCAATATTACCGTCGAAGACGCCGATATTTTGCAAATTGGCCAGATTCAGTGCGTTACGATTATCACCCGTGCCGCCAATATTTGATTCTATTGTGAGCACGTCATTCGCCTGCGGTACACCTCTTAAAGAGACCTGCCAGCCATTGGCATCTACCACCATGTTGGCACTATAGGTAATAGGCGAACCTGCCGCAATCGGCACGCCACCGACAATGACGTTTACATCTGAAGTAAAGGTAGTCGGTGGCGTATTGAATGTAAAAGTCGCCGTATTGAGTAAATTGGGATCAGTAACATCGGTGATGATACCGGGGCTTATTTCTAGAGAGCCCAGGTTGCTCAGTGATGATAAAGTCCGCACAGGCAGTGCCGCCGCTATTTCTCGTGGATCGGTTGTGATCACTTGAAGCGAACCGGCGCCAAACGCTGTGGGCTTGATAGTGAAGCGATCACCCGACACCGCGGCGGCGCCGTTGATTGTTAATGTTAGTCCCTCAAAGGTCAAAGATGCCGGCACACCATTGGCAACTGTCGCCGTGGTACCGCTATCCGATGTTAGCGTCCAGTTAGCGCCATCAAATGCAATTTCGTAATTATCGGTGGTTAAGGCAGTCACATCACTGACAACGCCGCTAACCGTGGCGGTACCGGTATTGGTGGTAAAAGCACTTATTTGCGGTGGGCTGTAACTGTAAAAATCCTGACCGAGATTACCGTTCAAGTCCATACCATCGCGCATTTGCGCATTCATGACTTCAGCCAGTCCTATCGCGGTACGTCCCAGAGCATTACGTGTCGGCTCGAGAATATTGCGACGAAAATCGAGTAACCCACCCAGTTCTCCACCACCGAGTTGTGCGCTGATATCCGTTACTGTGATCAGGCCATTATAGCTAATTACGTCCTGCGTGGGATCGCCTATACTGGGTTGGGCTGACAGGGTAAAGGCCACGGTATCGCTCAATACGGTTTGTCCGTTGCCGATAAGTATTGAAATATTATTATCCTGTTCATTAATTACCGAAATATCGACTCGTTCTGCCAGCTGGTTTAGCAAGGTGTCACGCTTATCCAGCAAGTCCGAAGATTGCTGTGTGACGCGACCCGTGGCATTGGAGTCATTCAGGGCGATATTGACATCCCGAATTGCCACGACCAATTCATTGATTTCATCGACCACATTGCGGATATCTGTAGTCGTATTTTTTGATAAGTCTTCAAAACGATTATCGATGTTATGGAATCGACTGGTCAGCGTCTGGGCGGTATTAATCATCGAAAAACGCGAAGTGCTTGAAGTCGGGTCGTCTGCAACACCCTGAACCGAAACAAAGAAATCATGGAGAATTGGCGAAATGCCACCTTGCGGATCGGCGAGTACATCATCAACATGTGCGGCCAGTTCGCCGAATTTGTCCAGACGTGAATGTACCGACGTGGTGTCTCGCAATTCTTGCGTTAAAAATTGATCGTAGGCGCGTGCCACGGCATCTATACGTACACCATTACCGAAAAAACTATTACCGTGAAAGGACGGTGTATTGGTGCCGATTTCTACATGCTGTTTACTGTAACCTTCGGTATTTGCATTAGAAATATTGTGACTCGTGGTGCTTAGAGCTCGCTGAAAAGTCAACAATCCGGAAACAGCCGTATTAAGCATATCAACCATGAGTAGATTCTCCTTTCAGGGTTTGTTGAAACTGACTACCCTGCATAATCGACAAAATCTTGTCAGCGTATTCGGGGTCGGTGGCGTATCCTGCTTTTTGCAGCGATTTGACGTAGTGAACATCGTCGCCATCATGTTCGAGCGCACCGTGATAACGAGAATTCGACCGTACAAAATTGACATAGTCCATTAACGATTCACCCGCTGAAGCATAGGCACGAAAATGAGCAACCTCGGTTTTCATGGCACCATTTCGAAATTCCAGGGTAGGTTTGGTTACCGTATCGCCCAACCAACCGGGACCCGCTTTAATGCCGAACAAATTAAAAGTCGAGCGGCCATCAGGATGCGTCATCACATGCTTGCCCCAACCGGTTTCAAGCGCCGATTGAGCGACCAGCAAGCCGGGGCTAATACCAAGAACATTCGCTGCCGATTTCGCCTGTGGCAGAATATCGCTGACAAAGGACTGAGCGCTACTCCAGTTACTCTGCCGGGGCGGTTTGATTTCAATTTGATCAGCTGAAACAATATCGTCGTGAACAAAGGGCTTAACCACCACCGAGGGATTCTCCGGCTGGTAATCCATATTTTTACCAAGTGGTGCTTTATAGACTTCCTCAAAAGCATGCAGCGGCAAACTATCGCCCTCCTTGCCGGAATCAGATTGCCCACCCGGCAATTGCTGCATGATGAATTTGGTTAACCCTAGCCCGCCCTGTCGGGCTATCGTCAGGGCGAGTTGTTTATCGCGCATTTCCTGATAAAAATCAGTGTAACTGCTGTGATTATTTTCATCGTTTATTGTTGCAGAGCGCATTGCAGCTAACATTTGCTGGATAAACAGGCTCTCAAACTGCTGTGCGACCGACTGACTGGCATCGACAGAATGCTGTTGTGCACGCAACTTCATTTCGGAAAGCTGGTTTAAATTAAGGTAAAAGTCTGTCTGTGCCGATAACGTCATCGCGCATTTCCGTTACTAAATAACGATAAGCTCTGCACTTAACGCGCCAACTTGCTTTAAGGATTCCAGAATAGCCACCAGATCACCCGGCGACGCACCAACCTGATTCACCGCACGGACAATTTCGCTCAGGGTTACACCTTTAGGAAAGCGGAACATCCGATTGTCACCCGCATTCACCTCGATGTTTGACTGAACATTTTGAGCCGTTGTGCCACCACTGAGCGGTTCGGGTTGCACAACGTCAACGGTATTAGTAATAGTGACACTGAGATTACCGTGTGATACCGCAGCGGAATAAACCTTTACGTGGTTACCGATTACGACCGTGCCCGAACGAGAATTAATAATGACTTTAGCGGCTGCCTCACCTGGTTGAAATTCAAGATTTTCCAGAAAAGATACAAAGCCAACACGTTGAGACACATCTTTGGGCGCGTTAATCGCAACCGTGACACTGTCCTTGGCAAAGGCATTATCAGGACCGATAATATGATTAATCATTTCCGCCAGACGTTTCGCGGTGGTAAAATCGGGTCGACGCAAATTGAGCACAATATGATTGCCATTGGCAAACGGGTTGGCTATTTCGCGTTCGACGCTGGCACCACCGGGGATACGGCCAACACTGGGTATGTTGATGGTTATCGAAGAGCCATCAGCGCCGTCGACACCGAGGCCGCCGACAACCAAACTACCCTGCGCAATGGCGTAGATATTGCCATCAGCGCCTTTCAAAGGTGTCATCAACAGACTTCCCCCGCGTAGGCTTTTGGCGTTACCGAGTGAGGATACGGTAATATCGATGGTCTGCCCAACTTTGGCGAATGCCGGTAAATCGGCATGTACCGAAACCGCTGCAATATTTTTGACTTGCGGGTTCACGCCATTCGGTAAGGTGATACCGTATTGCAGCAACATGCTTTTTAAACTTTGCACGGTAAAGGGTGTTTGCGAGGTTTGATCACCCGAACCATCCAGGCCGACTACCAATCCGTAACCCACCAGCTGGTTGCTACGTACACCTTGAATCGTCGTGATATCCTTGATACGCTCGGCCCAGGAAGTACTCTGTATTGCCAATATAATCAACAACATAGTAAATTTAATCAATTTCATGAAAATCTCCTAAAACGGGAACATCGGGCTGTCAAACAAGCGGCTTAACCAGCCTTTGGTATTGGCTTCTGCAATCGCACCACCGCCGCCATAGTAAATCCGGGCATTCGCAAGTTTACGTGAAAACACGACATTATTGGCGCTGACATCCTGCGGCCGCACCAAACCAGATATACGAATGAATTCAGATCCCTGATTCAAACCAATGATTTTCTCACCTCGAACAACCAGAGTTCCGTTAGGTAGAATATCGGTGACCATGACGGCTATTTCACCATCCAGACTATTGCTTTGCGCGCTATCACCTGTGCCGGAAAAGTCACGCGCACTACTCAGCGTGTTATTGAAGAAGGAGTCACCATTATGTGTGGGTACTGTGCCCAGTAATGCGGTGACACCGATGCTAATATCATCATCCTTACCTGTATTGGTTGCGGCTGATTTTGATGCATTGGTCGCTTCTGACAACGTAATACTTAATAAATCGCCGACACGGAACGCCTTGTTATCTTCGAACAGGCGCACCGAACGGCCCGCCTGAAATATTGAACCATTATTAACCGGTTGATATTTAGCCGCTTTCAGATTTATTGGGGCGTATTGCGGGTCAGGCAATACTTTAATTTGAGCAGCAGAACAGGCGTTGAGTAGTCCTAACAACAACGCTATGGATACTAATTTTTGGCAGGCGCTCATATCGCTATTGACCTTTAAGTGTTGTTATTGAGGAATTGCATCATGCCGTCGGCAGTTGATATAACTTTCGAATTCATTTCATAGGCGCGTTGGGTTTCGATCATGCCGACCATTTCTTCAACAATATTGACGTTAGATGCTTCCAGGGTACCCTGGCGTAGACGGCCTAAACCGGTTTGCCCGGGTGTCCCGGCCTGAGGGGCTCCGCTGGCGGCAGATTCAACAAAGAGATTTTCTCCGATGGCCTGTAAACCGGTCGGATTAATGAAATTGGTAATTTGTAAATTGCCAACGGCGACGGGTGCAGCCTGGCCTTGTAGGGTCACGCTTACAATTCCATCAACGCCTATAGTAATTGACTGGGTATCCCCCGGGATGGTAATACCGGGCTGCACGGTATATCCACTGGAAGTAACCAGTTGACCCTGATCCGATAGCATAAAGTTGCCATCGCGGGTATAGCCTTCGGTGCCGTCGGGTAAGATAATGGGAAAATAACCCTTACCGTCAATGGCTATATCGAGCGACTTGCCGGTGGTTTCGATATTGCCCTGAGTATGGACTTTTTCGGTAGCAACCACCCGTGCACCAGTACCAAGCGATAAGCCAGAGGGCAAACGCGTATCCTGCGAGGTCTGACCACCGACCTGGCGAATGTTCTGGTACAACAGATCTTCGAACACCGCGCGCGATTGTTTATAGCCGGTGGTGCTGACATTGGCGAGGTTATTGGAAATCACCGATAAACGCGTTTGCTGCGCGTCAAGACCGGTTTTCGCTACCCATAAAGCCTGGTTCATTTTTTGTCTCCATCAACAGGTTTGATAGCGACAGTTAATGCATGGATTGTGCCAGACTAAATATTAATTGATCCGGTTCAAGTTAATCCATTGTGAAGGCTTTTACAGGCAAACCTGGCGGCAATTTGTTTCCGATCGCGGAAACAAATTTGCCGCGAGGCGACTTTAGATGGGCTCTAGTGGTGGCTCAAGCTGGCCAAGCAGGAGTGAAAGGCTATCGATTGCCTGTCGACCATTATCGGTTAATACGCCGCCATCGGCGCGTTCGATCAGGCCTTTGTTGAATAATCGCCGGGCTGCAGCGGCTACCGACGCTTCAGCAGCCTGACCAATTTCTATACCGCCACCGGGTGTCGAAGTCATCCGGTAGCGCATAAGCAAGTTAAGTTCTTCGACCAATTCAGAATCTATATGCATGGCTGTTTGCCCCTAATACCAGTTTAACTATTTCGACCGCCTAGGGTCTCGCGAGTTCTTCACTGTCCTTTTCTGGCACCAGTAAGTCGGTGCGGTCGATTCCCATTGCCAGTGCAGTAGTCGTCGCTACGTAAATCGACGAATAAGTACCGACCAGTACCCCGATAATGAGTGCCAGCGCGAAAGCGTGGATGACTTCACCACCTAGAAAAAATAGTGAAATCAATACCAGCAAGGTGGTTAGAGACGTCATCAAGGTTCTCGATATGGTTTGGTTGAGCGAAATATTGGTAATTTCCATCGCGGTTTTTTTGCGAATTTTGCGGAAGTTTTCTCGAATTCGATCGAATACAACAATAGTATCGTTCAGCGAATAACCGATAACCGCCAAAAGCGCGGCCAGCACACTTAGATCAAAGTCGAGTTGAAATAGAGAAAATATACCCAGCGTAATGGTGACATCGTGAATCAATGCAGCGACGGCGCCGATTGAAAAACGATATTCGAAGCGCAATGCTACATAAATCAAAATCGCGATGAGTGCGTAAAGTACTGCGAGGCCACCATCATTGGTTAATTCTTCACCTACTTGTGGTCCGACAAAATCAACACGACGCACATCAATAGGCTGATCACTGGCTTCAGTCAGTAAAGTAATAATTTGCGAACTCAGTTCCGCCTTATCCTGATCCGTACGCGGAGCCAGGCGAATTAAAACATCTTTTGCACTGCCAAAATGCTGCACGATGGCATCGTGAAATCCCCTTAATTGGAGAATTTCTCGAATTGGTTGTATTTCAACCGATTCCTGATAACCGACTTCGATCACGCTGCCACCGGTAAAATCGATACCGAAATTAAGCTGCTGAACAATCAGGCTACTGACCGATATCAGCATGAGCACCGTAGAAAGTACCATTGCCGGTTTGCTCAACACCATAAAATTGTATTGTTTTTTAAGCAGTTTTAGCATGTTTCGTTCGCCCCAGAATCGCTTGCCTAGATAGCCAGTTGTTTGATCGACTTTCCACCATAGATCAAATTAATAATGGCACGCGTGCCAAAGATTGCAGTAATCATTGAGGTAATAATGCCGATCGAGAGCGTCACAGCAAATCCCTGGATTGGACCGGTACCAAAACCGAATAGCACTATCGCAGCAATCAACGTAGTAATATTGGCATCGGCAATGGTTCCAAAAGCTTTTTCATAACCTGCATAAATTGACGCCTGCGGTGTGTTACCTAGTCGTAATTCTTCTCGAATACGCTCAAAAATCAATACGTTAGCGTCAACCGCCATACCTACCGTGAGCACAATACCAGCAATTCCGGGTAGTGTCAGAGTGGCCTGTAATACCGACAGAACCGCCACCAGTAATACCAGATTCATAGTCAGTGCGATATTCGCAACCAAACCAAACATCCGGTAATAAATCGCCATGAAAATCAATACCACGATAAAACCGATCACCACGGAAATAAAACCTTTGTCTATATTATCTTTCCCCAGGCTAGGGCCAACGGTGCGTTCTTCGATAATCACCATCGGCGCTCTCAATGCGCCTGCACGCAGCAATAACGCCAGATCGTGGGCTTCACGGGTACTGTCAAGACCAGTTATCTCGAAGCGTTTACTGAGTTGATCGCGAATGGTAGCAACGTTGATGACCTGTGTATCCGTAGTTCTGCTACGACGAATCTCACCATCGACCTCGGTAACGTCAAATTTGTCTTCGATGAACACTACCGCCATCGGCTTACCGATATTATCCCGGGTGATTTTACTCATGCGATCAGCGCCTTTGGCATTCATGGTAATGGTGACATTCGGCGTGCCCGAGCGCGAGTCAAAACCTGACGCAGCACCGACAATCTGGTCACCTGTTACAATGACACTGCGTTTTAGCAGCACCGGACTGGCGTCGCTGCGCTGGTACAGCCGAGTACCTACCGGTGCCTTTCCAGAACTTTGCGCTGTACTCCAGTCGGTAAAACTACCGTGGACCAGACGAAATTCAAGTGTCGCAGTTGCCCCCAGAATTTCCTTGGCTCGTACCGTGTCCTGCACGCCGGGTAATTGCACGACAACACGACTATCACCCTGGCGCTGGATGACCGGTTCTGCAACCCCGAGCTCGTTGACACGATTTTTAAGGGTTGAAATATTTTGCTGTACCGCAGAACGCTTTTCTTCCTCAAGTGCGATTTCGTTAAAACCCAGCTCAATAAACCAGTTGCTGCCATCATTACTGTCGGTGAAAACAAAATCCCGGAATTCGTCTTCCAGTTTTAGACGCGCCGAATCACGCTCATCGGCCTGAGCAAATCGTATTTTAATACTGCGATCATCGGTATTCACCGTTTTATAGCGAATTTTCTCGCCACGCATAAAGCTTCGAATCTCTCCTTCCGACCGTTGCAGAGATTTCTTAATGGCCGATTCCATATCCACTTCCATGAGGAAATGCACACCTCCGCGCAAATCTAGACCCAGGTACATCGGTAATGCATTTAGTTGCGTCAGCCAGTCGGGTGTTGCCGGCGCCAGATTGAGCGCCACGCCAAAACGTTTGTCTGATTTACGCAGAATTTCACCGATTTTAGTCGCCGCCTTTAGCTGCTGTTCGGTATTCTCGAAACGAATCAGGATATTGCCGGTTTCAAGTGAAATAGATTGAAATGCAATCTTCTCGTTTTCGAGTAGGCTGCTTATTTGCTTCAACTCATCCTCACCGACCAGATTAACGCGGTGAGAAATCTGCACTGCCGGGTCTTCGCCGTATAAATTAGGTGCAGCGTAAATCAGACCAAAACAAATGACGAGAATGAGAAGTAAATACTTCCATAGGGCGTAATGATTAATCATAGCGTTTACAGCTTCTTGATTGTGCCTTTGGGTAATATAGCTGAAACAGCGTGGCTTTGAACTTTGATTTCAACTTTTTCTGCGATCTGGCAGGTCATGAAAGTTTCTTCGACTTCGATGATTTTGGCGAGTATGCCGCCATTGGTAATGATTTCATCACCCTTTTTCAGGGCGGACACCATATTCTTGTGTTCTTTGGCCTTTTTTTGTTGCGGGCGAATCAGCAAAAAGTAAAAAATGCCGAACATGAGCAACAGCGGCAGGATTAACTCCAAGGTACCGCCCTGTTGTCCACCAGCACTTTGCGCCAGGGCATCGTTAATAAAAAAACTCATATCTGCCTACCGTAATGTTTTGTCGTTTATGAGGATTTTAAAGCCTTCCGGCCACCTCGGAGCGGCGCGTATTATGGCACTCGGAAGCGCTTCCCACAAGGCGAACGCGGTCATTTATCTACTAAAGTTAACAGCAACGTTACCTGCGTCACGACTGGTGCAAGCATCGCTCGCCGGCAGGATTTACTGACATGATAAAAATAACCCACAAGATATTAATATAATCCTGGTTAATCAGCCGGGTACCCTTTCAACCCGGTTCCGCCCACCAGCCTTGGCGAGGTAAAGTGCCTCGTCTGCCCGTTTGCAAAAAGCTCCGGCGCTATCATTATCGACAGCCATACTGACGCCGAAACTGGCAGTGATAGAACCTATATCCTTGAACCGGTGGTCCTCAACTGCCATTCGCAGGCGCTCGGCCGCAGCAGCAGCTCCTTCAATGCCGGTTTCGGGCAGCAACCAGACGAACTCTTCACCACCCCATCGGCATGGCAGATCGCAGGGCCGACTTGCGTCACGTAACAATTCGGCAAAATCCTTTAGCGCAGAGTCCCCTGTGTCATGTCCATAGGTATCGTTAATGTGTTTAAAGTGATCCAGATCAATCATCACCAGCGACAGTGCACGACCGTATCTTTCGACCGATATTAGCTCCTTATGCAGCATTTTTTTGAATGAGTAGCGGTTATAAAGTTCTGTCAATCCGTCATACATCGCCTGACGCCGATCTTCGACCGTTCGCAGACCAACTCTGATCAGTGCCTTTAATTCTTCCGACTCAAAAGGTTTAGTGAGATAAGAATCCGCGCCCGTATCCAAAGCGGATACCCTGTCCCCCGTCCCGCGTTTGCCAGAGAGCATAATGATGTAGGTAGCCTCGATTGACAGGTTATCACGGATATTTTTGCAGACTTCGAGACCATTCATTTTCGGCATCATAACATCCAGGATTACAATATCCGGTCGAAAACTTTTTAAAACTTCCAGACCCTCGTAACCGTTTTCAGCTTCCAGAATCTCGTATCCCTCCGAAGCCAGATTGAGCCTGATAACATCGCGAATGTCAGCGTTGTCATCGACAATCAAAATTTTAGTCATGCGATTTTTCCTCTAGCTTCGTCCGGGGATTCCTAAAGGTAAAAGTAGCGCCTTCAAATAAAGCTCTATCCCGTAGAATACACCCACCGTCGAGCTCGACCTTTGCGACAATGCCGAGATTGAGCACCTCGATCGGTTCACGATAGGTCAGTACTTCCTCACCCCGATTATCCAGACCTGGGGCAATGCCGGTTTGACCGGCCAGTACTCGTTGCACGGGCTTTGCTAGATTTGTCGAACAGGGATCGGAAACAGGCTCCTGACAAATCGCAATACTTTGCTTATCTCGACAAGGGTGACGATTCAGGACGAAAAAGTTATTATCCTTGTTCAGCCTGGCTTTAATACAAATTCTCTCGTTCTTTGAATCCATTATAGATCGAAATCGCCTCTTTACCCCAGGACAGAGATGGCTGCACCCTCTTCCCGAGTCGCAGAAACGCCGAATTTCTGATTAATCCCTGCAATTGCTACCGTCAGTCCGACCTGGCTTTGCGCCATTTTAAACTGAACATTGTTCTTTTCACGGTGAACAGTATAGTAGAGTACTGATAAGGAAATCTTATTATTTATTATCTTTCCTGTCGTGGGAGATTCAAACAAAGCTAAAATTTCTCCGACGAAAACAGACAGCCGAT